>JBAYFZ010000005.1 GCA_041666915.1 Candidatus Paceibacterota bacterium | reverse complement strand
CTTTAATTCTGCAATTTGTTCGCTTGTAAATATTGTTCTCATGTTCTTTTGTTAATGATTAATTCTAACAAAAGAAAGCAGTAAACACTTAAGTTAGTGTCTACTAAATGGGGTACGTATCATTGCGGAGACGGAGGGATTCGAACCCTCGAGGGCTTTAAGGCCCTGCCTCTTTAGCAAAGAGGTATGTTAAACCACTCCACCACGTCTCCAATTAATATGCCGAAGCTCGTTAGAATTCAGTTGTCGAGCAAAGGTTTTAGTTTGACCATTCTGGCATAGAATGGGCGAATTATCAAAAAGAAAATCTGTGCTATCATACTTAAAGTTAATAACTTTTATTACAATAAGTAAATCAACATGGCTAATACGCAACTGCTTGATTATATCAAGCAACAGATGGCTCTAGGTTTGAGTAGGGAGACAATACAAAGTAATCTAGCTACTTCTGGTGGGGGATGGTCTTTGGCAGATATTAACGAGGCTTTCTCTTCTTTGGGGATTGGTCAAAATATACCAACAGCTCCAGCTAAATATGCAGGTTTTTGGATTAGGTTTGTTGCTTTTATGGTAGATCAGGTCATTCTTATTATTCCAGTTATTATTATACAGATAGTTGTTGCAGTGGTTATTACCTCAATAGGAATTAAAATTTCTAATGGTGCGGATGAGTTCATAGGTTACACGGTACCTTTGCTGGTGTTATGGATATATTTTTCTTTGATGACATATTACAAGGGTGCAACTCTTGGAAAAATGTTGGTTGGAATAACTGTAAAATCAGATGATCTTAAAAAACTTTCTTTAAAGAAAGTTGTTTTACGTGAGACAGTTGGAAAGTTTGCATCAGGTATTATTTTGGGTATTGGTTATATTGTTGCAGGTTTCACCGAGAGGAAACGAGCGGTCCATGACATGTTTGCTCATAGTGTTGTAGTTTATAAAGATCCATCACAATCACATAAGGCAGGTTTAATCGTCGGTATTATCATAGCTACTATCCTTCCAATTATTATGATAGTAGGAATTCTGTCTTCTGTTGTATTAGTTTCACTCAATACTGCTCGTGAGAAAGGACGAGATGCTAGAACGAGGGCAAATATAATGAGTATTAGAGCAAATGCTGAAATCTATTATTCTATCAATAATAATTCTTATTCTACAGCAAATAATTGTTCATCAGGTATGTTTGCAGATAAAAATATTCAAGCAATTATTTCAAACATGACGGATACAAAGGTAACTTGTTATGCAGAAGATAAAAGTTATGCTGTATCAGCAAAATTAAGCACTCCAGGTTCTAGTTATTGTATAGACAATGAAGGTTATTCGGGTGAAGGTATGGCAGTTGATATGGGATCAAAAGCTTCGTGCGGTGGTCTTATATAACTAAAACCCGTAGCATAATCCATGCTACAATACACTCATTATCAGCCTATATTTATCATTATGATGCAATCATGGTACGGTCAGTCTTTTAGTGTCAGTCCAGTAACAGTTATAGGCCTAGGTGCAGTAGCTGTTATCATAGGAATTATCGTTATTGTCCTCAAAGGTTATGCTTTGTGGCATGCAGCTCGTAGAGATGAGAAGTGGTGGTTTATCGCTCTTCTAGTCATCAACACTATCGGTATTCTTGAGCTCGTATACCTATTCTTCGTAGTAGGAAAGTGGCACAAGTTTGCTGAACCAAAGAGTACGGAGAGTAATACAACGCCTCAGGTTTAGTAAGTAAAGGGATTTTTATGAAAACTATAACTGACAAGTCCAGAATAGAAGAAATATTTACACGAGGTGCGGTCGTTGATATTTTACCTACAAAAAAAGAGTTTATAGAAAGATTGCTCTCTGGGGAGAGGTTGAAAATGTACATCGGTTTTGATCCAACTTTCACAGCACTTCACCTTGGTCACGCAAAGAACATTATGTTCATGGAAGAATTGCGCCAGCTTGGTCATGAGATCATCATTCTTTTTGGAGATTTCACCGCTCAGATCGGAGATCCTAGTGATAAGAGTGCTACTCGCAAGCAGTTGACTCATGAAGAAGTCAAACACAATGTTGCTGGTTGGATGGATCAGGTCAAGCCACTCATAAGTTTTGATGACCCAACCAATCCTGCTAAGATCGCTTACAATTCAGAATGGTTGTCTAAACTTTCTTTTGGTGATGTCGTCAATCTAGCTTCCAATTTTACAGTTCAACAAATGTTGGAGCGTGATATGTTCGCGAAGCGTCTCAAAGAAAATACGCCGATTCATTTACATGAATTTATGTATCCACTCATGCAAGGTTATGACAGTGTCGCTATGAATGTTGATGCTGAGATTTGCGGGACAGATCAGACATTCAACGCTTTGGCTGGACGTACTTTGCTCAAGCGATTGAAAAATAAAGATAAGTTTGTCATCGCTCTAAATTTGATTGCCAATCCAAAAACAGGGGAGCTCATGTCTAAATCCAACGGCACGGGTGTTTTCATCAATCTTCCTCCAAATGAACTTTTCGGAGCAGTTATGGCTTTGCCAGACCCGATGATTGATCCACTATTTTTGCATTGCACACGTATTCCTTTGACCGAAAAGGATGCTTTGATGGCAAAAGGCCCAAGAGATGCAAAAGCCATCATTGCCTCTGATATCGTAAAAAGATTTTATGGAGAAGCCAGTGCAAAATCTGCCGAGGAATCATTTATCGCTACTTTTTCCAAAGGTGGCGTGCCAGAAGATGTTCAAGAGATAAAGATTACAAAAGGTGAATCTTTACCAGAAATTCTGATCAAAGCAGGTATTGTTCCATCCAAAGCCGAGTGGCGTAGGCTTATAGAAGGTGGCGCTATCAGGTTAGAAGACGATACAAAAATTACCGATCCAAACTTTGCTCCAATTGCTACGACTATTCTCAAAATAGGAAAAAGGAGGTTTGTGAAGGTGTTGGTCTAATTTTGTTGTCATTTACCGTCCTCTCCGAGGATAGACTTCGGCGGGAATCCATGGTTACCACAGAATATAGATTATTGATTCGTAATAATCCTGGATTCCCGCCTTCGCGGGAATGACACAAAAGCGGGGACGACACATCAATGTGCCAAAGAAATTCCTTTTACGTTCTTAAATCCGAATTCTCGTAGAGTTTTCATTGCTTCTTTCATAGTACTTCCAGTTGTTATTACATCGTCTATTACAATTAAAGGAATATTTCTAAGGGAGATTTGATTTTCTTTATGGACCAAATCGTCCATAACGCTGATCTGCGAGTCTCTAATCATCTGTACCGTCTTTTCATTTACTGCGAATATGTTTTTGGCGCTTTCCAGTCGCTCCTCGCGATTTTTCAATGTCTGTCTGGATAAATGTTGAATACGTTCCAATAAATCCTTGCGAATAATTAACTTATTTTCTATGTCCAATAATTTCACTTCATCTAAAAGTAATTCACATTGATTGTAACCACGTTCTTTTCTGCGTTTTGATGTTATAGGAATCGGTATCAGGGTGATTTTCCTGATGTCTACTTCGTTCCGCTGTAGCTCGTCAGAGCGAAAGTGATACCTCGCGATATTTTGATACAAAGCATAACCGCCAATTTTTACAGCTTTTTCAGATTTCTTGTACTTTATATTCCAAACCAATCTTGTTACCAATTCATCTTTATATGCAAAGATTGAATGAGTATAAGAAATAGGAGATAGTGGTGCCGGTGGTAGCTTTTTGAAGGCTTGCTCTGGTGTATACGAAAAAAGCTCCTTATCAGCACTGGAGATAGGGAATAAGGCGTCAATGATTATTCGGTAAAGATTGAGCATATTGTTCAAAGAATATCACAATATCAATCTTTCCATATTTAATCTTTTCAAGATATAATGAGAACATGTCTTTTTTCTCCTCATTTTTCCAAAAAGAAACAAGTGTTCTGGGCGTAGATATAGGTTCTTCATCTATTAAGATTGTTCAAATAAAGAAGAAACACGGTAGGGCGGTTTTGCAAACATATGGTGAATTGGCTCTCGGACCTTATGCTGGGGTAGAAGTAGGGAGATCGGTCGCGCTTCCATCTGAAAAAATGGCTGAAGCAGTCAGAGATATCCTCAAAGAATCAAAGACTACAACAGTTCTTTGTGGCACGTCATTGCCTTTGTCGGCAAGTCTGACAGCTTTTATCAGTCTTCCACCAATATCAGATAAACAAATCAAAGATGTTGTTACTATAGAAGCTCGAAAATATATTCCAGTACCTTTGAATGAGGTCCTTCTTGATTATTCAATAATTCCGCGTGAAGAGTCTTATGTAGCCGAAAATGAGACTGCAAAGCCTGAAAAACAGGGACGAGATGTATTGGTCATCGCTATTCATAACGATTTTATAAATGAATATCAATCAATAATGAGAGGAAGTGGTTTGCAACCAAGTTTTTATGAAGTGGAGATTTTTAGTTCAATCAGGTCTGCACTTGATAGGGGAGTAGCTACTTCAATGATAGTTGATATGGGTGCTCGTTCAACCAAACTTTATATTGTAGAACGTGGAGTACTCCGATCTTCTCATATTATCAATAAAGGCAGTCAGGATATCACGCTCGCTCTTTCTAAGGCTTTGTCTATTTCCATAGCTGAAGCAGAGAGCTTGAAGCGTACTCATGGCTTAAAAGGAGGTCCAGAATTCAAAGAATTGACTGAGATTATCACAGTAAACTTAGACTACATGTTATACGAAGCCAATAGCGCTCTTTTGGCCTATCAGAAAAAATATAGCAAGAATGTAAGCAAAATAGTTTTGACTGGTGGAGGTGTACTCCTAAAAGGCTTTACTGATTTGGCTAAGATAAGTTTTCAAACTGAGGTGGTATATGCTGATCCGTTTGGTAAACTGGAAACACCGGCTATTTTGGCAGAAGAATTCTCTCGTGCAGGTCCAGAATTTACCGTTGCTATCGGTACAGCCTTGCGTAGACTGTCAGAATTGGAATAATTATACTTATACACATCTCTATTTAGGTTATTACTGGTATAATGAGAGGGAACATTATGGAAACAAAATTCCAAACCTCATTTATACCCAAACAACAGTCAGCACCAGTCGTTGGTGGGTTTGGTGGCGGATTCTCACAAAGACCAAAAGCCCACGGAGCTAGTATATTCATGGCTATTGCAGTAATAACTTTCTTGGCTTCTGCTGGAGGTGTTGCTGGTGCTTATTTTTGGAAGTTATATCTCAAGTCAGCGAACCTATCATACAAAACAGAATTAGCAGTAAAGGAAAAACAATTTGATCTCAATTTGATTGAAAATTTGAAGCAGGTAAATATTCAGATTGATTCAGCTAGAAATCTCTTGAGCAATCACGTTGCGATGTCAAACATCTTTGATATTATCGGTCAATTTACAATAGAGAAAGTCCGTTTCCTTAGCATGGATTTCAAAGCACCAGCAAATAGTGGAGGCAATTTTAGTGTCAGTATGAAAGGTTATGGTACAAGCTTGGAGTCAGTGGCTTTCCAATCGGATATTTTGGGTCAACTTTCAGAATACAATCTATCCAAAATAGTAAAAAATCCTATCCTATTTGATCCTACTCTTGATTCCAATGGAACGGTATCTTTCGGTTTTTCTGCAGAGATAGACCCAGGTAGTTTGTCATACAAGAGGACGATTGAAAGTGGTTTGAACAATGTCTCTGGTACCTCTACGGATCCTCTAACAACACCATAAATATATGAATCGTAACGTTTATGCAACAATTTTGATAATACTCGCAATTGGCCTTTATTTCACAATAACAAGGAGTATTCTTGGTGAAGCTGGTGTAGTCAAAGCTTCCAATTCGCAGTATATTTCTGCTATAGAAAGTGCCAATCATCTTATCAGTGTTCGTGATAAGGTTTTGTTGGATTACAAAAAGATTTCTGGTGATGATCGTGCAAAATTGGATAAAGTTATACCAAAGAGTATTGATAATATCCGTTTGATCATTGATCTAAATAACGTCGGCTTGAGTCACAGTCTTTTGTTGAAGGGTATAAAGGCTTCAACTTTGGGAGCGGAGAAAAAAGTTAGTCAAAATTCTACCGGTAAGACAACTGGTTCCATAAACCTCAACAATCAAAATGCGATTGATGGAAATATTCCAAACTTGATCTTGGATAAGGTTACAGTTTCTTTTGGAGTGAGCGCTTCGTATCAACAATTCATCAGTTTCTTGCAATCTCTTGAATCTAGTCTGCGTATATTGGATATCACTCATATATCTCTGACGGCCAAGGATGATGGGATTTATGATTGGAATGTAGAGCTTCAGACATATTGGTTGCGTAGTCAATAAAACACATGAATAACAATCAGAAACCATCAAAAATGCCCTACATCATAATAGCGATTATAGTCATAATTTCTGTTATTGGTTATTTCTATTGGAGTGGTACCCAAACTCCTGTTGGTACAACTTTGGAACAGACTGATGATGCTAGTCAAGCTGTCGGTAGTCGCGTTTTCAAATTACTTGGTGAAATAAATTCATTGAAAGTTGACAGTACTTTTTTCAATGAACCCGCTTACAGAACCTTGATAGATTATTCTATAGAGATTCCAGTCCTTCAAGTTGGTAGAACAAATCCTTTTGCACCATTATCTAGAGTCGCCACGTCTTCACTGAGCCGTTAACACAAAAAATGATATGTCAGTCCTAGATATTCTCTTACAGAAAAAACTGATTAGTAAGACAGACCTTGGCGAGGTGCGCAAGCAAACGTCTAGTGGCGTTTCTATTGATGAAGCTTTGGCTTCACACGGTGTCAAACCAGAGGATATTTTGGTTGCTCGTGGTGAATTTTTGAATATCCCGATACGTTCTCTCGTTGGGGTAAATATTCCTTTTGAAATTTTGGAATATATACCAGAAGAATCAGCTGTTCATTATCATTTTGCACCTATCGGTCTTGTAGACGGTACTCTTGAGGTCGGTATAGTTGACCCAGACAATATGGAGGCTCGCGATGCTTTGAATTTTTTGGCAACTAAAAAAAATATACCCTATACAGTATTTTTGATTACTCCGGATGATTTCAATAAGGTTGTAGAGATGTACAAAGGTTTGACTGGAGAAGTTACAAGAGCACTTTCAGAATTGGAGACAGAGCTTTCTGTTGAGACTGGTAAAGTAGAAAAGAAAAGTGGAGGAGTGAAACCTCAGACTGGTAAAAAAGAAGACGAAGAAGAAAAGATGATCACCGAGGACGCTCCGGTGGTCAAGATTGTAGCTACTATTGTCAGATATGCTGTGGAAGGGGAAGCTTCTGACGTGCACATAGAACATATGCGTGAATCTGTCAGAGTGCGTTTTCGTGTGGATGGTATTTTGAATACAAGTTTGGTCTTACCTGCACAAGTCCATTCAGCAGTAGTCTCTCGTATCAAGGTGCTTTCAAATATGAAACTTGATGAGAAGCGTAAGCCACAAGACGGACGTTTTTCTGCTCGCATAGATGGTAGACGTATTGATTTTCGTGTCTCTACATTTCCAGCTTATTATGGGGAAAAGGTTGTAATGCGTATTCTTGACCAAGCCAAAGGTATAAGAACTATAGATGATTTGGGTATGTCATCAAGAAATCTAGATATGGTTCGTAAAGCTATAGGTTCTCCTTATGGAATGATCCTCATCACAGGTCCTACTGGTTCAGGAAAATCTACAACCTTGTATTCTATTTTGAGTGAAGTAGATCGTGAGAGTTATAACGTGCTTTCTCTAGAAGACCCAGTTGAATATCAGATTGAAGGAGTGAGTCAATCACAAGTCCGTCCAGAGATTGGTTATGACTTCAGTTCTGGTTTGCGTACAACACTTCGTCAAGACCCAGACATAATCATGGTTGGAGAGATCCGCGACAAAGAGACTGCACAGTTGGCTGTTCAGGCCGCTTTGACAGGTCACTTGGTATTTTCAACTTTGCACACCAACAATGCTGCAGGTGTTATTCCTCGTCTTATTGATATGGGTGTAGATCCATACCTTATTGCACCTACTCTCATTCTCGCTATTGCTCAACGTCTAGCTGGTACTCTCTGTCCGAACGGCGGAGAAGTTGTACCTGTGGAGGGTAGTATCAAAGCTCTCATTGACCGTAACTTTACAGATTTGCCGGCTGAATTTAAAAAAGAAATACCTTTTTCTGATACGGTTTGCAAAATCAAAGCGACACCAGATTGTCCAAAGGGAACAAGAGGACGTATGGCTGTCTTTGAAATGTTCGCTATGGATAAAGAAATAGAAAATGCAATTTTGACCAATCCAGTTGAGAGTGAAATATTGGCTATTGCTCGTAAGAGAGGAATGCTTTCTATGCGTGAGAGTGCCATAGTCAAGGCTTTTGAGAAGAAGATACCGTTTGAGGAGGTAAATAAGCTTTAGCAAGCTTTCGTAGTAATGATACAGGGTGTATAATAAAGCTATTATGACAAACCAACCTTCACAAAAGAAAATCCTACTTGTTGATGATGATACCTTTTTGTTGGATATGTATTCTATGAAATTCACCAAATCTGGCTACGATGTCAAAGTCGCCAATTCTACAGATGTTGGATTGAAAATGCTTCATGAAGGTTACATTCCAGATATTATGCTTGTAGATATTGTTATGCCAGGTATGGATGGACTTGAAATGGTAATGAATATTAGAAAAGACAAATTGGTTCCGCTGTCAACGGTAGTTATAATGCTTACCAATCAGGGTTCTTCGGACGACGTTGCTCGTGCTCAGAAGATGACTGTTGATGGATATATAGTAAAGGCCACCACGATCCCATCAGAAGTTTTGAAAGAAGTTGAAAAGATTTGCGCTAGTAAAAAGAGTTAGAAATAGTTGATTATTGGTGTTTGGTTATTATAATTATGGATTACAAAAAAGAAATTGAAAAACTAGTAGGTCTTTGTTTGAAAGGGGGAGCCTCTGACTTGCATTTGTCGGTTGGACGAACGCCTTTCATAAGAGTCTCAAACAACCTGATACCTTTTTTGAAAGAGGCGGTCATTACTGATAGCGATATGAAAGGTTTTTTGAATATATTTATTTCTCCTGCCAATAAAGAGATTTTGGAAAGAGAAAAGACGGTTGATTTTTCATACAATCTTTCAGATGCTCGTTTTAGAGGCAATGTTTATTTCCACCAAGGTAATGTTTCTATTGCTCTTAGATTGATTCCAAAGGTCATCAGGACATTGTCAGAGCTCAATCTCCCACCTATTTTGGAAATGTTTACTAGGAAATCCCAAGGATTTTTCTTGGTTGTAGGTCCTATCGGTCAAGGAAAGACCACTACTTTGGCAACGATGATAGAGATGATCAATCAAACAAGATCTGAACACATTTTGACTATTGAAGATCCGATAGAATATCAATTTGAATCAAAGAAATCCATCATAGATCAGAGGGAGATAAGGATAGACGCACCGGATTTTTCAAATGCTCTGACGGCAATGTTTCGTCAGGATATAGATGTTTGTATGGTTGGTGAAATGCGAGATATCAATACTATCGCAACTGCGGTCACTGCTTCGGAAACTGGTCACCTCATCTTCTCAACTTTACA
The DNA here is from genome assembly GCA_041666915.1 of Candidatus Paceibacterota bacterium. Lineage (NCBI taxonomy): Bacteria > Bacillati > Minisyncoccota > Minisyncoccota bacterium. Next base: position 34,091 of record JBAYFZ010000005.1, on the reverse strand, counting down.
TACTAACAATGCCGCACAGACTATAGATCGTATCATTGACTCGTTCCCACCAAATCAGCAGGATCAGATACGTGTCCAGTTGGCAGGTTCATTGTCTGGAGTATTTTCTCAACGTCTTATCCCTAGGATTTCTGGTGGTCTAGTGCCAGCTTGTGAATTGCTTATCAACAATACCGCTATTTCAAACCTGATTCGTGAGCGTCGTACCCATGAATTGAATACGGTCATTGAGACAAGTTCCCAAGAAGGTATGATAGATATGAATCGTTCCTTGGCAGAATTGGTCAGGATGGGAGAGATAACTGTAGAAAATGCTTATCAAAATTCCTTAAATCAGAAGAATCTGGAGAGAATGATATAAAGAAAGAGGTAAGAGGTAGGAGTTAAGAGTTAAGATTAATCGCAAATAAAGATTATGCTTTTCAATTACGAAGCTTTAGATAATGTAGGTGCAAGAAAAGTTGGCTCTATTGATGCCATCAACGTTGATGTTGCCATTTCATCTCTGCAAAGAAGGGGATTGGTCTTGGCTTCTATAAGAGAGGCTACTTCCAATGGTTCTTTTTTTTCAAAGAAGATCTCTATCTTTGATCGCGTATCAAGTAAAGATGTTGTCATCTTGTCCCGTCAGTTATCTACTTTGTTTGAAGCGCAGGTTTCGGCTTTGAGAGTCTTTAGACTTCTTTCTGGAGAAACAGAAAACAGTCTGCTTCGTTCTAAACTCATGGTTATAGCAGACGATCTTCAAGGTGGAAGTTCTATATCAGCTGCTTTGGAAAAACACCCAAAAGTTTTTAGTGAATTTTATGTGAGTATGGTAAGGGCTGGTGAAGAGTCTGGTAAACTAGATGAGATTTTTGAATATTTGGCTGCTTATTTGGACAGAACATACGCTCTGACTTCCAAGGTTCGTGGAGCTTTGATATATCCAGCTTTCGTTTTTGTAACGTTTCTTACGGTTATGATACTCATGTTTACGATGGTTATTCCTAAGATCAGTGGTATTTTGACCGAAGGTGGTACAGCTTTACCTATTTACACTACTATAATTCTCGGTATCAGTAATTTCCTTGTGTCGTATGGTTTCGTCATTTTGGCAGTAGCAGTTGTAGCAGGATTTTTCCTTATCAAATTCATACGCACACCGACTGGTCGTATGGCCTTTGATCATTTCAAATTGCAAATTCCTTATGTTAGTACTTTGTTCCGTAAACTCTATCTCTCTCGTTTTGCCGATAATATGAATACAATGCTTTCATCTGGTATTCCTATTGTCAGAGCTTTGGAATTGACGGGAAATATTATTGATAACAAAGTCTATCAGGGTATCATGCAAAACGCTGTCAACGACGTCAAAGGTGGTAAAAATCTTTCTGAAGCACTCTCAGGTCACCCTCATGAAGTCCCAGGAATAATGGTTCAAATGACTAGGGTTGGTGAAGAGACAGGGGAGGTTGGTACTATTTTGAAAACATTGGCCGCTTTTTATGCTCGTGAAGTTACGACTGCTGTGGATGCTCTGGTTTCACTCATTGAACCACTCATGATTGTGCTTCTTGGTGGAGGTGTTGCGGTCTTGTTGGCTGCTGTCCTAGTGCCTATTTACAATATTGCTGGGGCACAATAAGGCTTTTGTGAGGGAAGTGTTTTTCACCCGTTATCCACATGTTGTTATTGCATAGCTTTTCTCTGGAGGTGCTATAATTACCCCAACAACCTTATAACAGGTTAGTTTATTAACAAGTTAGTAATTATTAATTTATCTTATAATATGAAAAGGTACATAAAAGGTTTCACCCTTATTGAATTGCTTGTCGTTATCGCTATTATTGGTATCTTGGCGTCTGTAGTTTTGGTTAGTTTGGGAAGTGCAAGAAGTAAAGGAGCAAATGCTGCAGCACAAGCAGATTTATCAAGTATAAGATCTCAGGCAGAAATTGTATATAGTGATATGGGTTGTTATTCTAATACAGGTACAACGTGTTCAGCTAGTGCACCAGCAGCGGTGGCAGCGGCTGCATGTCCTGTTTCTGGAGCGGCTAACATATTTGGTCAGACAACGGTAGCAGCGCAGATTAAAGGGGCAACAGATGCTACAGGAAGTTTTGGTGCATGTTCAGCTACTGTTGGAGGTACAGCTTGGGCGGTTGCTGTAATTATGAAGGGTGCTACCGCTGCCACTGCTAACTCTGGTTGGTGTGTTGATAGTACAGGTAAATCAAAATCAATTACCGTTGCAACAATTGATCAGGCTGGTATTATACTAGAAGTTTCTGGTGGTGCTTGTGTAGAATAGTCTAGTCTTTATAGTTTTCTCACCACCCCGCAATATGCGGGGTGGTTTGCGTATAAAGGGTAGGTTTTATATTATGTGTAACCCTCACCTTGATAGGTTAGGGTGAATTAAAGTGAGGTGGGATATAGTTAAAAAGTGGTTGACAGAGGTGTTATTTTTGGTAAACTATATTTGTTTACTATGAAGAAGACCTTTATGGGGTTTCGTCCCCATCGAGGGCTTTTTCTTTTATGGGTTGCTGTTGAGTGGATAATTTTAGGAATATTTTTTGTGTATTTAAATAAAGTATTGAGACGTTCAGTTTTCTTAAGAGGAATGAACATCTATTGTTAGGGGATATGATTGTTATTTCAATACTTTTTTCTTTTAGAAAAGATATAAGACTTGAGAAATCACCATCACTAGATATTAAAATGACTTTGTTTGGGTAATATTCGAATACGTGCCTGACTGAGTATAGAACTAAATCTGCATCGCAGTTTCCTTTTATTTGCCCGTATTCATCATTTATCGTTTCTTTGAAAATAAGAGTAAAACCAGCATTTTCCATCTTTGAGTAAAGTTTCTGATATTTATCAACTCGTCCTATAAAAATGTAAGCTTCTGAGGTGTGATATTTTTCATAAAGCCATGTGTATAGTTTTTTATAATCAACCATCCAACCAAGTCTCGTTGTAGCTTTATGGAGATTGGCTCCATCTATGTAAGCAATAATCTTGTTATTCATGTTTCGTATTTTATCAAACCGAGTTAAAATCCTGATAAAAAAGTTATGAAGAAACAATGAAGATTTTTAGCTATCTATCATCTGGCGGTTCAATCTAGTAAAGGGTAGACCTTGAAAGTAAGAGTGCTATAATTACTGCATGAAAAAATACTTCTCAAATAATAAGGGTTTTACGCTCGTTGAACTTATGGTGGTGATAGCTATTATTGCCATTCTTACTGGTGTTATTATCGTAAGTGTTTCTGGAGCTCGTGGTAAGGCTCGTGACGGTAAGAGAGTTTCGGATATTTCTCAGATTCAGTTGGCTTTGGAACAGTATTTTGATAGGTGTAGAGTTTATCCGGCTACTCTTGCTTTGACTGCTACTCATACTAACTGTCCAGTTGGAGTTACATTGGCTACTTTTATAGCAGTGATCCCAAAAGACCCAGTTTCTGCTAGTAATTATGATTATGCAGTTGATAATGCTACTACACCTTTAGATTACGTCTTACACACCACATTAGAATCTCCTAATGGCGCTATTGTTGACGGCTTATCGGTAGATCTTTATGGTAGTAAAACTTGTAATCCTACAGATAAGGATTACTGCGTAGGACCAAAGTAATACATGGACAATCTTTCTCTCATCCTTACATTCGTCTTTGGTACCATCGTCGGTAGTTTCTTGAACGTTGTTTCTTTGAGGTTCAATACTGGCACCACGGTTGGTGGTCGTTCAAAGTGTATGACTTGCGGTAACCAGTTGACATGGAAAGAGCTCATACCCCTATTTAGTTTCATTTTCCAAAGAGGTGCCTGCAAGAAATGTAAAAGCAAGATTTCTTGGCAATATCCACTAGTAGAATTTTGTGCTGGGGTTATTTTTGTCTTGATTTTTTTCACATTCCCACCAACAACACCACTTGCGATGTTTTCTACGGCTCTGTACGTGTTCATTACGTGTTTACTCTTAGTTATCTCTGTTTATGATATAAAACACAAGATTATTCCAGATGAATTTGTCTATGCCTTCGTCCTTGTTTCATTGATAGGGCTTTGTGTAGGGGGTAGTTCTTGGTTACATGTTCCAACTGTAAGTGCTTTGTTGGCTGGACCAGTACTTGCTTTACCGTTTGCTCTGACTTGGCTTATCTCCAAGGGTACATGGATGGGTCTCGGTGATGCAAAATTAGTTCTTGGTATAGGTTGGCTTCTCGGTCTGAATGGGGGAGCGAATTCTATTATTTTAGCTTTTTGGATAGCGGCTGTTATTTCGGTCACATGGTTACTTGTAACTTATAAATCCTTCAAACCTAGAACCGAAGTTCCTTTTGGTCCGTATTTGATCCTTGGTATGTATTTGGTTTTGTTGTTTCAGATTCAAGTCATGGATTTTGCTTTACTCAAAGAGATTGTCTGGTCTTATCTATAGCCCTTGTATTCCTTCGCGGGAATGGTGCACAGTGCTATAATATACTCAATGAGTTCTCTATTTTCAAACAAAAGGTTCTTTCATTCCAGAGGCTTCACTCTTGTTGAGCTTATGGTCACTATAGGTATTTTCGTTTTTATGACCGTGCTTACCTTGGCAAAATATAACAATTTTTATTCTGGAACTATATTCACAAATCTTGCTTATGATATCGCTTTGACCATAAGACAGGCGCAGACTTACGGTCTTAGTGTGAAGGTTGTAGATACTGGTACGCCGACTTTTGGTTCGGCATACGGGGTGAGGTTTAAAAATATAGATACAACGGAAGCAAAGAAATTTGGTTTGTATTCATATACACGCGTTTCTGGGACTTATGTGCCAGCATTAGAAAAAAATTACAATATTAAAAGAGGGGCTTATGTTAGTAAACTATGTACTGATATTGCTTGTACGTTTCCAATAACAGGTACGGTAGACGTTATCTTTCAGCGTCCAAATCCAGAAGCTATCATTTGTGTTACGCCGTCTATCGGTAGTTATACTTGCACGGATAGATATATAAAGATTGAAATAACATCTAGTGATGGTAGTGCAACTCATACGATTGAAGTGAATAGTGTAGGACAAATCTTGGTTAATTAAAGTACAATATCATTATGTTTTACCAAATTGCAGATATAAAAAATAAGAAAAATCGTTCATATTCAAACCTGACAAAGAGGGGTTTTACACTTCTAGAAATGGTTGTCTCTCTCGGACTGTTTTCTTTTGTCGCTGTCATCGCAGTTGGATCTTTGGTACGTATTACAGGCCTAAATCGCCAGGCTCAAGCTATGCAATCAGTTATGAACAATGTTAATTACACACTAGAATCTATTTCCCGAGAAATGCGTTATGGAACAAATTATCATTGTAGTACAGAAACTTCTTTTAGTGGTAGCACGCTGACCTATTCGGCTTGTGATATAGATACAGCATCTCCACCTGCACCAGATATACAGAGTATTATATTCAAATCATCAAAAGTTGATTCAACTAATCCACTCTGTCAACTTTTCTTCGGTTACTGGTTTGTTAAGGACAATGCTTTCTCACTGCCTAGGTTTAAAATAAAAAAAGAACAACAAGAAAGTTGCGGTGATACAATTTCAGAGAGCACTGCTTTTGAAATATTTGATTCTTCCAGCATAACCCTTACAGGGTATAAACTTTCAATATCACAGCCGTTAACAGGGTTTAAATATCCATGGGCGATGGTAGGATTTACTGGATATTCTGGAGATAAAGAAAAAGAAAGGAATTATTTTGATGTTCGCACAGGAGTATCACAAAGAATGATTGATTGATGATATATGATAAATAAACACTACAAAAATGGTTTTACGTTGATAGAAACACTGGTTGCTATCAGTGTGCTTATGATCGCCATTGCTGGACCACTAACTGTAGCCAATAAAGCTTATACTTCTGCTATAAGTGCACGTGATCAATCTATGGCTGTTAACTTTGCTCAAGAAGGTTTGGAATATTTGAATAATATGAAAGATAACCTTTTGTTTAAGAATTCTTCAAATGTTGCTTGGACACGAGATTCAAACGTAACCCCGTCGCAGTTTACCACGTGTGTTGATTTGAGTAGTGCTTGTGCTATACCAATAATAACTGATGTTCCAAGTCCATTTACTAGGCATTATTATATGACTTACGATTCTTCTTACAAAAATGAAGTTTTAGCCACGGTTGTCGTTTCTTGGAAGACTGGATTGATTGAAAATCAGGTTAAGTTACAAGAATTATTGACCAATTATCCTAGATAGTATGAATTATTCAAAATATAAAAAAGGATATACGCTCTTGTTTTCAATTATCGTTTCTTCGGTAGTCCTTTCTATCGCAGCTTTCATCCTTTCTATAAGCCGTAAGCAGTTCATACTCTCTTCTTCGGCAAGGGATTCTACTGTCGCTGTATATGCAGCTGATGGTGGTATTCAATGTGCAGTTGGGGCAAAAATGGAGAAAAATCTTGAAGTCGACCCCGTGTTAGGGGGAAATGCGATTATTACATGTAATCTGGAAACAAAATCAGGGGCCTATAGTGAAGTTAATCCTGATGATCTAGACGCTGATACGGGTTTAAACGATAGTCCTATAGGTAAAGTGTATCGATCAGCCCCAATCTTTTTTTATTTTCCAAATAATACCGATCCAGATAGGACATGTGTAAAAATTGTTGTTACTTCTGGTTACAACTCTTCTAATGGAAAAAGGGTAATAATTGATTCAAGTGGTTATAGTGCCGGAGATAGTAAACCTTGTAACTCAGGTGGACCGATCAATCCGAGAGCCTTGGAAAGAACGATACGGTTGAAGTATTTTGATTAGACCTCCCGATATGGCCATTTTTCTGGTATCCTTAGTTTATGGTCAAAATAGCGAAAGATATAATAAAGCGCGCGGATACTCTACGTAAGACAGTAGAGCGTCATCGTCGTTTGTATCATACTCTAGATAAGCCAGAGATAACGGATGAAGCTTATGATTCTTTGGTTAGAGAATTGGAATCTTTGGAAAGAGAGTATCCGGAAGCGAGGCTTCAGGGTTACGGAGGTTTCACCTCCGGAAGTGTGCTAGACCGTGTAGGTGGTGAGCCACTCAAAGAGTTTACCAAGGTCAAACACAAGGTCAGGCAGTGGTCATTTGATGATATCTTTGATTTTGATGAACTCGTAAAATGGGATGAGAAAGTTAAGAATTTTATGGACAAGGCTGGTTTGTCCGGAGAAAAATTGGAATATTGTTGTGAGCTCAAAATAGATGGACTCAAAGTGGTGCTCACTTATGAAGATGGAAAATTGATTCAATCAGCCACACGCGGTGATGGTACGGTCGGTGAAGATGTTACTTTGAATGCGAAGACAATCAGAAGTATTCCTTTGAACTTAAATAATTCTGAGAAGATAAAATCCTTGATAACGGTTGGAGAAGTTTGGATCGGTAAAAAAGAATTGGAAAAAATAAATGAACAGCGCAAGAAAGATGGGGAAGCACTCTTTGCTAACTCTAGAAATTTGGCAGCGGGGTCTTTGCGTCAGTTGGATCCGAAAGTTACAGCTAGCAGAAAGTTGGATGCTTTTATGTATGATATAGACGGAATGACGATGAGTCGTCTCCACTCTGCTGAGTTGGGGCGAAACGGAGCGGACATCATAATCACTCAGGATCAGGAGCTCAAGCTTCTTTCTAAGCTTGGTTTCAAAACCAACGAGCATTTCAAAGTTTTTGATAGCTTGAAAGGAATACAAGAATTTTATGAGAATTGGACCAAGAAAAGACATGAGTTGGATTATGGATTGGACGGCATTGTGATCAAGATCAATTCTAGAAAAATCCAAGAAGCTCTCGGTTATACAGGTAAATCTCCACGTTGGGGTGTGGCTTACAAGTTTCCAGCAGAACAGGTCACCACTATTTTGGAAGATATCGTTTTTCAAGTTGGAAGAACTGGAGTCATCACTCCTGTAGCGGTTTTGTCACCAGTGCGCGTGGCTGGTTCAACAGTTTCTAGAGCTACTTTACATAATGAGGATGAGATCAAGAGGTTGGACGTACGAATAGGTGATACCGTCATTATCCAAAAAGCTGGTGATGTCATCCCAGATATTGTCCAAGTCGTAACCGAGATGCGTACTGGCAAAGAAAAGCCTTTCAAATGGCCAACACATGTTCCTGCTTGTGGTGGTGACGGTAAAATTGAAAGAGTTCTCGGTGAATCTGCTTGGCGTTGTGTTTCAAAGGATTCTTTTGAACAACAAAAGCGCAGGTTCCATTATTTCACTTCTAGAAAATGTTTTGATATAGATGGATTGGGTCCACAGATTTTGAATCAACTTATTGAAGAAGGACTCATTTCTACTTTTGATGATATTTTCACTTTGAAAAAAGGCGACCTCTTGAATGTACCTCGTTTTGCCGAAAAGTCCGCTGATAACTTGATAGTAGCGATTGAAAAATCAAAAAATATTACTTTGGCAAGATTTTTGTCATCTTTGTCTATTCCGCAAGTTGGCGAAGAGACCGCTTACGATGTGGCAAAACATTTCCAAAATAATTTGAAAAATGGTACTGGAATTAAATCTAAAAATTTTGACGGAACTGCCGTGATAGAAAAGATCATTTCTGCCAAAAAAGAGGAATTCCAATCTATCTATGGTGTAGGAGAAGTTGTGGCGCAATCTATCTATGAATGGTTCAAGAATTCTGATAATAGGAAATTGGTTTCAAACTTACTCAAATATGTAGTTATTCAAGAAGAGGATTCGGCTGGTGGGATTTTGGAAGGCAAATCTTTTGTCTTTACAGGTTCATTGCCGACTTTGGAGCGCGAAACGGCTCAAGCGATGGTTCGTAAGAACGGCGGAGATGTTTCCAGTTCAGTCTCCAAAAAGACTTCTTATGTTGTAGCCGGCGAAGAAGCTGGCTCCAAATTGGACACCGCTAGGGAATTGGGAGTCAAAATCATTAGTGAGGAGGAGTTTTTGAAGATGATAGGGAAAAAGAATTGATTATTATCTTGTTGTCATTCCAGTGAAAGTGTTTTTTGTGTCATTCCCGCGAAGGCGGGAATCCAGGATGTTACCACAAAATCTGTTTTCAAATAAATTATAGCAAACTATTATCTCGTAATAATCCTGGATTCCCGCCTTCGCGGGAATGACACGGGCGATGCACTGTTTCGCTGAAAAGCCACAATATGTTAGAATCCAAACATCATGAAACAAGAAGAACTTGAACATTTGGCAGTATTGGCACGTATCAAACTTACTGAAGAAGATAAGAAATCTTTGGTGAAAGAGTTTGATTCCATTCTTTCATATATTGATCAACTCAAAAAAGTTAAGGTTTCTATGGACGCTGAAGGTCGCGTTGGTGCGGTGAAAAACGTAGCAAGACCTGACATTGCAGAGCCTATCTCCATGGAAGACAGGGAAGGAATATTGAATGAAGCTCCACAAAGAGTGGGGGATTTTGTAGCGGTTAAAAAGATAATTGAACAATAATCTATAATCTATTTGATTGTATAACTTTTGGAAAAGAAAATTATGAAAATTGATATAAAAAACCTGATAATAAAAAAAGCACATGAAGCTCTCAAAAAGGGAGATTTTACGTCAGTTGAATTGACTCAGGCTTATATAAATGAAATTGCTAGCAAGAACAAAGATGTCAATGCGTATCTAGAAGTTTTTGCTGATGCTCTAGAATCTGCGAAGAAAGCAGATGTCTTGATAAAAGCTGGTAAAGGCGGACTTCTCACAGGTATACCTTGTGCAATCAAGGATAACATTTTGATACAAGGAAAGATCGCTAGTGCTAGTTCTAAAATTTTAGAAAAATATCATGCCGTTTACGATGCAACTGTTATTACCAAACTCAAAGCTGAAGGTGTAGTTTTCCTCGGCAGGACCAATATGGACGAATTTGCTATGGGTGGTTCCACAGAAAATTCTGCTTATGGTGTGACAAAAAATCCTCGTGACCTGACTAGGGTGGCAGGTGGTTCTTCTGGGGGTTCGGCTGCATCTGTAGCGATGGATGGTGCATTATTCTCACTTGGAACCGATACAGGAGGTTCTATTCGTCAGCCAGCTAGTTTCTGTGGAGTAGTAGGTCTGAAGCCTACTTACGGGGCAGTTTCTCGCTACGGAGCTATCGCTATGGGTTCTTCTTTGGATCAGATCGGACCTATAGGGAAGACCGTGGAAGATGTGGAGGCAGTATTTAATGTTATTCGTGGTAAGGATATAAAAGATAGTACGACTATTGATGAAAAGACATATCAAGTGCAAAGTGCATCCTCCTTCGCTAAAGCTTCGGAGGACAGGAAACTCGTCATCGGAGTTCCTAGACATTTCCTAGGTGGTGATGGTATCAACAAAGATGTTCTGAGTGCTTTTGAAAAATCTTTGGAATTATTCAAACAAAAAGGATATGAGATAAAAGAAATAAAATTACCAAATATTTCCTATGCTTTGATGGTCTATTACATCGTCATGCCAGCCGAAGTCTCTGCCAATATGGCTCGTTATGATGGGGTGAAATACGGTATGCATGTAAGTGGTAAAAATGGAGTTGATGATTATTTTGAAACACGTCGTGCTGGATTTGGTCGTGAAGTTATACGTCGTATTTTACTCGGTACTTATGTTCTATCTTCAGGATATTATGATGCATATTACAACCGAGCAAATGCTGTACGCAATATGATCACAGAAGATTTCTTGGAAGCCTTCAAATCGGTTGACCTCATCGCTACTCCTACGGCTCCTTCGCCAGCTTTCAAGATAGGAGAGAAGACCAACGATCCTGTAGCTATGTATTTGGAAGATATCTTTACAGTAACCGCAAATATCACTGGTATGCCAGCTATTTCTGTACCGTGCCCAGACTCATTTTTGGGTAAATCCGGTTTACCAATAGGTTTACAGCTTACGGCACGTCATGGAGGAGAAGAAACTCTATTTAGGGCGGGGAAAGAGTTTTTGGGAGAGGATTAAGAGAGAATTTCTAATTTTTAATTACTAATTTCTAAGAAATGATCAAATTCCAATGTCTAATTAGAGCTTGGTTATTGGAATTTTCTTAGAAATTAAAAATTAGTAATTAGGAATTGCGGAAGCCTGCTTTTTGTTGTCATTCCCGCGAAGGCGGGAATCCAGGATTATTACGAGATAATAACCCGTTTTAATTATTTGAAAGATTTTTTTGGTTACATCCTGGATTCCCGCCTTCGCGGGAATGACACGCAATGCTATAATACACCCATGTCCCCAGAGGTTATTGCAAACAATCCTCCTCTTTTACCAGATTTCTCAAACTGGTTTGTTGCTGTCGGTCATTGGCTGGTAAGTATTTTTCCGTGGATTGATAATTTTTTGAAATCTTCTTTTGGAAGTATTGTTGGAGTGTCTTTGGCACTGTCGGTATTCTTTATTATTGGTATTGTTTATTGTGTTGAAGGTTTGAAAGCTATTCGTAACAAAGAAGATGAGATATTCGATAAAAAGATTGAACCAGCTTTTGAGACCGTTGATAACGGTGACACTCTCATGGCACATCGTTGGACAAATGCTTTGGGATATATAGCATCTAATAATCCAAATGATTGGAAACAGGCTATTATGGAAGCAGATATTATCCTTGATGATCTTTTGACCAAGCTTGGGTATCGTGGAGAAAGTATTGGTGAAAAGTTAAAGAGGGTAGCGACGGGTGATATGAAGTCTTTGAATGAGGCTTGGGAAGCTCATAAGATTAGAAACCAGATTGCTCACGAACCGGGTTTTGCTCTGAATCATCATGAAGCTAAAAATATTATTGGAATGTATAGGAAGGTTTTTGAGGAGTTCTACTATATTTAGGGATTAGTCGTTAGGGGTTAGGGAATAGTGACGACAATTTTTGCAAAGAAAAAGCGCCATGCAGATGACGCTTTTTTGTTACTTGTTGCTGGATTAACTTAAAAAGAAAAGAAGAGCTGTAAAGATAACCACTAGGATGCTTATGAGAATAATGGTTACATCTTTTGTTTTTGCATAGATATCAAGTTCTATGTTTCTACCAGGGGATGGCATTTTGAGCATAGGTATGATCTCATCTAGCATCAGACCCCAACCCAATCCGGCCAGACCGATTGATACAACGTTATGAAATCCGAAGACTAACATACCCATTGATGCAAGAGCGATCAGGAAACCCCAGTGACCATGGTGTATATTGAGTCCACTTTTATTACGGAATGGAGTGCTGTAGAAACCGAGTCGGTTGAGCGCAAATTTACTCCTCTGATATATCATCGGCAATACTAGACCGCAAATGAATAATGAGAACTGTTTGATTGTCATAAACACCTTTCTGTTATTGGTTGTTTGATCCGCCTACGTGTTTGATAGAAGGATGTAGATTATCTAAAACGCATAGTAGCACATGGGAAGGTGGGAGGGTAGGATGTTATTATCAAATCATAATTCTGATACCCCGGGGTATCAGTTACAAAAACAGTCTCCCATAAGGAAGACTATTTTTGAGGCGAAATTTTTGTTGCGGGGGTCGGAATCGAACCGACAATCTTCAGGTTATGAGCCTGACGAGCTACCGTTACTCTACCCCGCGATGATTGGTCAATTTTGCCATGAATAGGGTAATAATGCAATAGGTACTTATCTACAGCCTAGTCAATCATTGCATACAATGAGTTTTTCGTTTATTGTAAAGGGGTAGGGGTTAAAGGGGTCTGTTTTGGCTAGAAAGAATAAGTAAATGCCGACGTAGCTCAGGTGGCTAGAGCATCGCACTCATAAAGCGAAGGTCCCTGGTTCGAGTCCAGGCGTCGGCACATTATAAATAATTAATCGTAACCAACATGGTTTCTTTTTGATATGCCAATTTTAAAGAAGATTAATAAAGATTTTTTTAAAGAATGGACTTCAGATATGGCATATATCTTAGGGTTTCTTTTTGCTGATGGTAATATTGTGAAGACGAAGAGGGGTACATATTTTGTGGCAATATATACAGCAGATTATCAATTATTAGTGTCTATTGTTCAATCAATTGGTTCAGATCATAAAATTTCAGAGAGGAAATCAGAGACAGGCGTTGTTTATAGGATTCAGATAGGTAGTAAAGATTTGTTCAATGACTTAGTAGAAAAAGGTTTAACTCCCAATAAATCAAGACGTATGAAATTACCAAATGTACCTGCAAAATATTTCAATGATTTTGTAAGAGGTTATTTTGATGGTGACGGAAATGTCTGGGTTGGTCTTCATAATAAAAATAGAAAAAAGCCCACAAATGTTATTACAGCTTCTTTTACTTCTGCAAGCAATTGTTTCCTAGGTGACTTACATAGACAATTAATAAACAGGGGAATTAAGGGCGGGTCTTTAAATGTTATAAAATCTAAAAAATGTAGCAGATTATCTTTGAGTACTCTTGATGCTTTAAAATTATTCACAATCATGTATACTATACCGCATAGCCTTTTTCTTAATAGAAAAAAGCTTGTTTTTGAGAAATTTATCAATATGCGCCCGTAGTTTAGCTGGCTAAAACAATCCCCTGTCACGGGATAGACCGTGGGTTCGAACCCCATCGGGCGCGCACTCCTTTCGCTCCGGTTTTTCCGGAGCGAAGTAGTATTGAATAGGTTTTTGTCAATTCAATAAGCCGATGTAGCTCAGTTGGTAGAGCACGCCATTGGTAATGGCGAGGTCTCCGGTTCAATCCCGGACGTCGGCTCCCTTCTTCGCCCCAGGGAGTCATGAGTGTGATAGGAAATAGTGTGGGCTTCGAGGGGCAGGCCAGTTAGTTGTGCCTGCACTTCGAAGCTCCGATCAGGAGCGGAGTAGTGCCGAAGTAGCTCAGTTGGCAGAGCGCCACTTTCGTAAAGTGGATGTCGCCAGTTCGATTCTGGCCTTCGGCTCCATTTATATGAAAGAAAATTCAACAAAAGAAAATATAGAAAAGAAAATTGCGGAATTGGAAACGGCTATAAGTTCGCCGGATTTTTGGTCCAATAAAGATAGGGCACAAGCGACGATTAAAGAATTACAGGGGCTCAAGGACAGTTTGGAAGGTATCGGTAAATACGATAAGGGTGACGCTATCATGACCGTGCTTTCTGGTGCGGGTGGTGACGATGCAGAAGATTTTTCTTCAATGCTTGTCAGAATGTACAGGAAATATTGTGAGACAAAAGGTTGGGGTTGGAGTGTTATTCATAGTAATGAAAATGATCATGGAGGGTACCGCAATATAACTATTGAAATTACAGGCCCTGCTTCGCATAAAGCTACGCAGGGTGCGGGTAAAGTCTTTGGTTCTCTCAAGAATGAATCCGGAGTCCATCGTCTGGTTCGTATCTCACCATTCAATGCAAATGACAAACGTCATACATCTTTTTCTTTGGTTGAAGTCATTCCAAAATTAGAGAAGGCTAGCGCTAATGATATTGTCATTTCTGATAATGATCTTGAAGTCAGTATTGCCAAGTCAGGCGGTCCTGGTGGTCAAAATGTAAATAAGAGGGAAACGGCTGTTCGTCTTTTGCATAAACCTACTGGTATTTCTATTCACGTCACTTCAGAACGCTCCCAAGCTCAAAATCGCGAGAAGGCCATGGATATTTTGCGTGGCAAATTGTGGAAACATGCTGAGGAGGTTAGGGTCGCAAAAGAACGTGGTATGCAGATATCTTCTACGACTTCTATAGAATGGGGCAATCAGATTCGTTCTTATGTCTTACATCCATACAAGATGGTCAAGGATCATCGTACAGATTATGAGACAAATCAAGTTGAGAAGGTGTTGGAAGGAGAGATTGAGGAGTTCATTATGGCGGAGAAGGAAAACTAGTGAATAATCAATAATCAAACACCAATAACCAAAATGCCACGATGGGCGGTTGGTTATTGATTATTGGTGTTTGGTTATTTATCATCTAGTTTATAGACCCTAATTTCTGTTATACTAACCGTATGATCTACTACGACAAAGTTTCCAAAGTTTACCCAGACAAAACTGTTGCTTTGCATGAGGTTAGTTTTGCTGTAGAACCAAAGGAATTCGTTACTTTGATCGGTCCTTCTGGAGCGGGCAAGACTACGCTCATGAGATTGCTCATTGGTGAGGAATGGCCTAGTGGTGGCTCGGTATTTTTTGAATCCACCAACGTTCATAAGTTGGGTAAAAAAGATATGACCAAACTACGCCGTCGCATAGGCACAGTTTTCCAAGATTATCGTCTTATTCCAACCAAGACTATTTATGAAAATATCGCTTTCGCTATGGAAGCGGCTGGAAGAACCGATAGTGAGGTAGCTTCTGATGTTCCTCATGTTTTGGAATTGGTAAACCTCGGTCACAAGATTTGGAATTTCCCTAGAGAATTATCAGGAGGAGAAAGACAGCGTGCTGCTATAGCCAGAGCCATCGTTACTCAGCCAGACATCATCATTGCTGATGAACCAACTGGTAACCTTGACCCAGCCAATACTTATGAAATTATAAATATTCTCCAAAAGATCAATGAACTTGGTACAACTATTCTTTTGACTACTCACAATAAGGGGGTTATGGATACGGTGAAGGGAAGGATTATTACTATGGAAAATGGAAGGATTGTGAGAGATGAGAAAGCGGGAAAATAGCTATTGTCGTCATCCCCGCGAAGGCGGGGATCCAGGATATTACCACAAAATCCGTTTTCAAATAAATTATAATAAACTATTATCTCGTAATAATCCTGGATTCCCGCCTTCGCGGGAATGACACACTGGATGACACAGGGCATGATATAATCATCTTATGATCTTCACTACCTTCAAACGCATAACTCGTACCGGTTTTGTTAATTTCTGGAGAAATGGTTTTCTTTCTTTTGCTGCTATTGTAGTGGTGACACTTTCTCTTTGTGCCTTCGGAGCTATCATATTCACAGGAGCATTCGGTAGAGCACTCATCGCTGATGTGAAGGAAAAAGTTGATATCAACGTTTATTTCTCTTTATCAGCACCAGAAGCGGATATTTTGGCTTTACAAAAAGATATAAGAGCTTTGCCAGAAGTTGCTTCAACTACTTATGTTTCTCGTGACCAATCTTTGAATGCTTTCAAGAAAAAGTGGCAAGACAATACTCTCATTATGCAAGGGTTGGAGGAAATAGGTGACAATCCATTTCCAGCTGTTTTGAATATTCGTGCCAAGAACCCTGGGCAATATGGCAGTATTACAACTTTCTTGCAGAATAAAAATCCGATAGATAGTTCGGGAGTTCCTATTATAGGTAAGATCAATTATCAGGAAAATAAACTTATCATTGATAGGTTGAGTAGGATTATTCCGGCTGTAGAAAAATCTGGTTCTATTATTGCTTTGATTTTGGTCATCGTTGCTATCATTGTAGTCTTCAATACGATTCGTCTCATTGTCTTTACCGCCAAGGATGAAATTTCAGTTATGAAATTGGTCGGAGCAAGTAATATTTATGTCCGTGGTCCGCTAGTTGTTTCTGGAATAATGTATGGAGTCATCGGCGCAGTTATCACTTTGGCTTTGATGGCAGGCTTTGCTTATTGGAGCGACATGGTTATATTGCGCTTTGCTGGAGTGCAGATAGCTTCTGATTTTTCTCTAGTCGTAAATGTCCTCTCAACTTATTTCACTCAAAACTTCTCTCAAATTTTCCTTATTATAGTAGGTGCAGGTATTATTCTAGGTGGTGTTTCTAGTTATATAGCAGCTAGGAGGTATTTGAAGGTCTAAAAAATAACCAATAACCAAACACCAATAACCAAAATGCCACGATGGTCGGTTGGTTATTGATGTTTGGTTATTGTGTATAACAACCTGTTGACTTTATTTTCAGATGGTAATAACATTAATACCGGTCCAGTTCTTTTGATGTTTTAAGAGAGAGCTGGTGTGTAGTCAATCGTTAATACAAAACGAAAGGCAGAACAGTATGGAAAAACAGTTAATGGGCGCTCATGCGCCACCTGGTAGTTCGATTACTACCATCACGTCAACCGCCGAAAATACCGCGCCGCCTGCGAACGTCTATACGGAAAAAGGAGGTGGTCTGATCATCTGTCCGATTTCCATGATGCAATCAACTGGCGCGCGGTACCTCGTCACCTAATTCCTCCGAACCCTGGAAAAAGGTAACGTTAATCTAAACCCCCCGAGGAATCCAGTTCCTCGGGGGTAATTTTATTTAATGATCCGTCAGTTGGCGGACGATCTAGTCAAAGTCAGCTTGCTTGATGGAAGGTTCTTTATTAGAATGTGTTAATGAAAAAGAAAAATCATCACAAGTATATTTTTGTAATTGGAGGAGTGATGTCGGGAGTGGGTAAGGGAATAGCGACTTCGTCCATCGGAATGCTTCTCTCTACCAAAGGTTTCGCAGTTAATCTAGTCAAAGTTGATCCTTACTTAAATGTCGACGCCGGTACTATGAACCCCACCGAACACGGTGAGGTTTTTGTTTTGAACTCAGGATTGGAAACAGATCAGGATATGGGTAACTACGAACGTTTCTTGGACCGTGATCTTACAGGAAGTGATTACATCACTAGTGGAATGGTTTATAAGCATGTTATAGAGAAGGAGCGAGCTCTCAAATTTGGTGGCAAATGCGTAGAAGCTGTTCCTCACATCCGTGATGAGATAGTCAGTCGTTTTGAGAATTCTGCCAAGGTAAATAAGTCAGATATTTCTATAATTGAAGTTGGCGGTACCGTCGGTGATTATCAGAACATTATGTTCATTGAAGCCGCTCGTGTACTCAAGATGCGTCATCCGAATGATGTTATTTTCATAATGGTTTCGTATTTACCTATCCCTGGAACTTTGGGTGAAATGAAAACTCGTCCGACTCAACATGCGGTCAACCATCTCGCTTCTTATGGCGTCACTACGGATATTGTCATTGCTCGCGCTTCTATACCTATAGACGATCGTCGTAAGGAGAAGATTGCTACTGCTTGTAATATTCCATCAAAGAGGGTTATTTCTGCGCCAGATATAAAGAGTATTTATGATGTTCCAATAAATTTTGAAAAGGATCATCTAGGTGAGATTATTTTGGAAACATTGAATCTACCAAAGGCTAAGCCAGATCATAAATTTGAAGCTTGGAAAAAGATGGCTAATGGTATTAAAAATAATGTTAAACATACGGTTGATATTGCTATTGTAGGAAAATATTTCAATACGGGCGATTTCATTCTTTCTGATTCGTACATTTCTGTTTTGGAAGCAATCAAATTCTCTGCTTATGCTGTGGGTGTGAAGCCGGTTATTCATACGGTTAATGCGAGAGACTTCGAGGAGTGCAAAGTGCAAAGTGCAAAGTGCAAAATGGAATCGCACGACAATAACGAGCCACAGATTTCGCCGTACAAACAATTGGACGGCATGGACGGGATTATCGTTCCAGGTGGATTTGGGGAGTCTGGTATTGAAGGAAAATTGAATGTTATCAAATATGCCCGAGAAAAAGGAATTCCATATTTTGGATTATGTTATGGAATGCAACTCATGACTATAGAATACGCTAGAAATGTCTTGGGTTTGAAAGGTGCTCATACTGCAGAGATAGATCCAAAGTCACCTCACTTGGTCATAGATATTATGCCAGATCAGAAAAAGAAAATTGCTGAAGGAAATTATGGTGGTTCAATGAGACTTGGTCAGTATCCAGCGCATTTGTTGAAGGGAAGTATTGCGGAAGAAGCCTATACAAGTGCAAAGTTTAAAATGCAAAGTGCAAAGTTGGATCACAAGGATAAAGAGAATGATGGGGTTATATATGAGAGACATAGGCATCGTTACGAGGTTAACCTTGAATACATAGAACAATTGGAAAAAGGTGGTTTGGTATTCTCTGGTAAATCTCCAAACGGTATTTTGATGGAAATAGCAGAATTACCTCGCAAGAAACATCCTTTCTTCCTCGGTACTCAGTTTCACCCAGAATTCTTGGCTAGACCACTTTCACCACATCCTTTGTTCACGGAGTTTATGAAGGCTTCGGCAAAGAGGAATAGGGTTAATAAGAAATAACCTCGGCATAGTAAAAAGCCCACCTTGAGGGGGTGAGCTTTCTTGATGTGGGGTTCAGATGAGACTTTCTGATTCTCTCGGACGCCATTTGAAGTAGATCTTCCAGCCGTTATCAACTTCGGTGTATCCGTCCTTGCGATGCAATTCTGGTCCAATCTTGCACAGGAATATGTGCCGGTGATATATCGCCCTAAGCCCTGCCCATTTTTCGGATTCTACAGGGCCTAGGCAATGGATGCGGAGTAATTCTGAAAGTTCATATTTCGTCGGATTTGCGAACCCAAGTTCTTCCGACAAACAACGTCTTGCAGATTGCTCCACCGTTTCAGTTTGCCTCATCGTTTCGGCAATACCTCTGAAATTTCGGACTACACGGCGACCATCTCTTTCGTTGATTTGCTGTTCCTCGAATAATTCGTAGTCACCAGACTTGTCGCTGAATAGGACCAAGACTACAGCGGCATATACATTGAGGGTGAGCTTTTCTTCTGGATCACCATCGCTCAATGTCACTTGGTCGTGGGTCATATAACGGATGAGGTCATCCAATGATCTCCAACCATTTCTGCCCCATAAGTTGTGATTTACTTTGTGAGATTCGAGAATTTTGACTAATTTGTCTTTGTCGAAGACATTTTGACTAGTAAGGACAACGCTTCTGTTCATAGCTTTGTTCCCCCCTTCTTATTGTTTTATACTCCTTTTTGAGGTATTCTGCAATGGTTGAATAGGGGATTAGTTATGCAATTTTGCGGGATCCTCCTTCGCTCGCTAATCGCGAGCTACGGAAGGACGAGTCGTCTAATGGGTCTCCTTCGCTCGTAACACACGAGCTTCGGAGGACCTCCTGATTGGGTATCACGATTAGGTGACTTCTATATAGTTCTTTGTTTTACAATTTGCGGGATCGTCTAATGGTAGGACACATCCCTCTGGAGGATGTTATCTTGGTTCGAGTCCAAGTCCCGCAGCCGTCTTAGATACGAAACAGTTCTTACACCATTTTGACTTTGTGGCAGAACCATATTTTCAGGTTCGATAGGCATGGTTTCCAGGTTTTCACCAGTGTTGGACTTTTCCAGGATGAAGAACGGTTCCTTGGCTTCAATTATAAGCATTTTGTCTTTCAAAGTTAGGTTCGATCCAAAAGTTGCAAGCATCTCTTTTTTGGTTTTTGTATTGCCTTTGGCAAACCGTTCCTGAGCGGTACATGCGAATTCAAAGATTTGCTCGGAGAGTTTTAGTTGTTGCTCGATACGCTGTCCGGCATCACGAAGCAATTCCTCTAAAGCAGCTTTTTCTTTGAGTAGCTTTGCGCGTCTGTTTCCATACTCCACGTCTGATAACTGGCTTCCATCGGCATTGTTATGCGAGGTCTTTAGACCAACCAAGCTGTCAATTTCCTGTATGCAATTTTGGTATGCCTTTTGTTGGGTTTCAATGATTACCTGGCGTGTTACTCCTTCTTGATCGAACAGTTCGTGCAGATATTGTATGCAGTAGGTTTTAATTTTCTTGGAAATATGGATACGCGTCAGGTATGCGTTGATCTGCTTCTCCAATTCAATTCCGCTCACAGATTTTTGCTTGCACGTCGGACGACCACTTTTTGTACAGTGGTAATATGTGTAATGAAGGAACTTCGGGTTGGTCATCTTCTCAATCGGCGTTTTACAGCGTGGGCAGTCATTGTGCTGGCGGTACGCAAACTTGTATTTGCAGTTCATACAGATGAGCTGGTGTTTTTCCTCGGCGGTTACCATCCGGTTGCATTCACCGCAACGGATAAGGCCGGTAAAGGCAAATTCATGTTGCGATTGTGGGCGTGGTGTTCCGTTGCGGCCAAGTAATACCTGTACTCGGTCATACTCGGCTTCGGTGATTAAGGGCTCGTGTTTTCCCTGATACCATTGACCACTGCCAAGGGGATATTCAAACCAACCGTAATAGAAGGGTTTAGTGAAAAACTGGTAAATGGCGCTACGGCATAGTGGTTTACCACCCATACGGCGCGTTGGCCTTGTGCGAAAACCCCATTCGTTGTTGGCAATCTCAAGAATCTTGGGAGGGGTGTAGAGGCCGGTTAGCATCAAATCCCACATGCGACGGATTAATGGAAAACGCTCCGGGTCCTTGATCAAGGTGTTTTCACCTGTCATTTTATTGGTATGGTTTAGGTAGCCTGCCGGGGCGACGCCTGGATACCAGCCGTTTTCAATCTTGGTTTTGAGTCCACGCTTTACGTTTTTGCTCAAATCATCCACATATTTTTGAGCCATGCCAAACTCAATGTACATCAAGATGACGTTATCATCCTCGCGAGCATAACTTTGCGCTGGGGTCATGACTTTAATGCCGTGCTGCTTTATGGCCCAAATAATGGAACCGCCATCCACGGGATTACGTGCCAGACGGTCAAGTTTCCAGCAGATGATTCCAGCAGCCTCCCCACGGTAAAGGCGCTGCATCATGGTATTGAACACCGGTCGCCCTGGGTCTTTGGCAGATTTTGACTCGGTCAATATTTCAGCTATGGGCAAATTCAACTTTGTCGCTAATTGTTCCAATTCACGGGTTTGGGATTCAATGGAAAGAACCTGCCGGTCTTCGGCTTCTGATGATTTACGGCAATAGATAAAGTAACCAGGCATGGTGATGTGGATTTAATGAAGGGAAGCGGCGTCCATGTGACGCACACTCATGCTAACGCACCAACGGAATACGTCAATATGCTCGCTGGCAAAGTGGACTTTAGTTTCCCGGTTCGTCAGGTAATGGCTGAGTAAGAATTCCAAAGAAACGCAGCAAACGCATAGCGATTTCCTGCACTTCATCGTCTGAAAGACGCTTGCCGAACTCCTCCTGGTAAATGACTCGAAACTCCTCAATAGCCTCGCGACTTAATTGTTGTGGTGTATTCATGTCACTACTTTACTGGTGCATGTGGGATGAACAAAGGGGGGAGAAATTGACGGGTCTGGCAAGGTTGATCAATAAAAAATACGTTCAAAAATGTGCGAATATTGACTCGATCTTGTGTTTTGATCGGTTTAGACTTCCCCCCTTGGCAAAATTCGTCAGTATATTTAATAATAAAGAGGTGCAAAAAAACCTACCTCTACCAATTAGCCCAATTGTTACGTCGATCTCGGAAACAGGATTCTGATGGTTGGTTACGACAGTTAATGCCATCTGACAGCCTATGACTGTTAGTTGCATCAAACGTTTATCTCAACGTAAAAAATCTAAACATCCCAAATGAAACATATAATTGTAGTTTCTGAAACGTAACAACCTAACTTCGCAGAAGCATGGAAAGCGAATTAGAAATTAAAATAAAACACCGGGCCAATAGTTTTCAGACTCTGTTAATACTGATTTTGGCTTTGAGGATGGACGTTTTCATTTCCTGAATCTTATTATCTAAAAGAGTTCGTTTTTCATCTGCCCATTGGATTATCCCATTACGCACCTCAGAACTACACTTGGTCCGTTTTGCGTGATTCGCTATCTTCTTCGTGATTGGAGTTTCTGTACTCAAGTGGCGTAAATCCGAAATCAGAGGTGCAAAATTAACTGCTGAAATTACAACTGGTGGATATTGCAGTTCTCTGAGGATGTCTGCGAGAGTATTAAATGCAATCGATAATCGTTTCAATGAAGCGGCAATTTCAGTAACTTTTCCGCCTTTCGTCTCTCTAAAACTTTCAAACATTTTGAGTTCATCTAATATCAATTCCAGATGACATAGTAGAATTTCCTTTTCCTTGTTATTCGATTGTGCCCGCCTTTGTAAATATGAAGCTAACAGCACCGCCACCAATAGTGTAACGACTGCCTTGATTACGTCACCAAACGAAAGTCTTGTATCAAACGTTAATAGTGTTGCGTGAGAAGCAATTATGCCGAATAAAAAGCCAATGAGGAATGCGATCGCAATTGATAGAATAATAATGGATCGGCCATTCATTAGTTCGCTCCTCTCTCCGCTTGTGCTTCCTGTAAGTACTCTCTGATCTCGACAAGAAGTGCAGGTTCATCTTTTGAAATAAATTCAATGACCGAGTCAATGGTGTCAAGAGTGAGCCCGTCTTCTCGGATTAACCCTCCGAATGACTCTTCTAAAAAGGACGTTCCGTAGCCCGAAGCGCCATCAAGATCTACGGTCAACTTGCACTTTTTAGAAATGGCCTCGCTTACTTTTGGGAATACTAAAGTTTTTCGAAATTCCTCGCCAGAGAATTGGCCTTCGCAAATCATCCGAGGCCCTGGTGCAGTGGTGAAGTCGGTTGCAACTTTAATTTTCATGTGGTAATGAGTCGTTTTGTGTGGTCAATTCCCAATAGACAAACGTTCCCTGAAATTCATTTTTTAAAATACGAAATTCCTTTTCACGAGAATTATAGTAAACATCATTTGTTATCATAGCGAAGTTAGAAATTTTATTGCGCTGAAAAGCTTCGTAAATACCTGGAAGCCCTTTACCGCGATAAGTTTTTCCTGTGGCGCTCCGATGTAGTTCGCCTTCAAATATTAGTTTAAGCACGTCGGCATTATTACCGTGCCGGACTCGATTGTAAAGAACGTCAAGAATACCAAAGAATTTGCTGTCATACCGTTTGTTCTTGAGGCTATAAAATACTCCAACGCCATAATCCACAAAGGAGAACTCGACCCGCTTATCACTTTGGTTATGCCTCACAGAAACCCACCAATGTTTCTCCTCTTCGCTTTCTAGTGATGCATGGTTATTTGTGTTCTGCATTAATTCGATCAATGTGCGTTGAACCCCTGGACAGCGTCGTTTCTCGCCCCAAACAACCTTGGATGCAGACTCGATGATTTTTTCACCAAGTTTAGAATCCACTTTCCGCATTGCATGTGTATGGATTGAACTTTTGCTCGTCAAATCATATGTATCTTGGTCGTCGAACTTGCTCTTTAGCAAATGACGAAAGAACCCGGATTCTTCAAGCGTCTTTCGCACGTGCATATCGTGTGGATAATCCCCGTTAAATTGAATTCGTTTGGATTTAAAGCGAACAACAACCGAGAGAAGTACAGTGATACCATCGTAGTCAATTTCCCGTACATGGCTAAGTGCCACAAAGACAGGTTTTTTTGTGTCAAAACAATCTTTTAACTGCGCGATAAATTTCGCGACTTCTTCGGGGCTACGAATAAGACTCAAAATCTCCGGAGCCTTAACCTTTGTAAATGGAATAGCGTTGTGCTGAAACTGGTGACGAAGTTTTAATGCGGGATCTGGCAACCCAAGTTCTTCCCTATTCTTTTGCCGACGGTAATGTTTGAAGCGGAGGCGTGCAGCAAGTGAGCGTTTGGCCCTTCTGCGAATATATCGCCGATGTCTTAGGCTTTGAGTGTATCTCTTCATGCGCGGCAGAACAAAATGCCAATTCCTGAAACTTTGTTAATGATAACATTCATGCTTCCAAAAGAAAAAACCGGCAACAGCCACCCCCGGGCGGTGACCATCACCTATCGTGCAGGGAACTGGCTTCATGGAGTACGTCATCTGCTGAAAGTTTGTTGACCTTGAGGAAATCCACTTCGGCTTCCAGTTTGGGTAGTTCGGCCATGAGCTGGTTTAGGCGTTCTTCGGCAGGTTTGTAGAAATCTCCAAAGCCTTTGGAGGTGATCTCACCATCAAGGTACAGGCGGTGGGTTTGTTTCATTTCATCCCGTACTTTTTGGATTTCTCGTTGATGGGTTTCCAACAATGAGGACTTCTCAACCAAGTTTTGGCTGGCCGTCTGCAAATGACCGGCAATCCGTTCCGGTTGACCAAAGAAGGTCTTCAATTCTTCACGGACAACGTTTTCCAAGTCCACGATGGGAATCTTGTTACAACATTTGCGGCAGAAGTATTTAGGGTTGTTGGCTGCGACATACATCTTGTGGCCACATGAACAATGTGCCAGACCACTGAAGAGATGTACCGGCGGTTTGCCAGGTTTTTTCCATGATTTTAACTGTTCTTCAATAATCTGATTTACCTGATTCCAAAGCTCTTCTGAAACAATGGGTTCACACTGGACTTTACCCCATTCGCTTTCCGGTTTGGGTTCACTGCGCCAGCTTCCGGTGTGGCGTATTGTGTTGAACGCATAAAAGCCTTTGGCGCTGGATTCATCCAGAATACGCCCAACTGAGGTGTCACGCCAGATGGCACCTTCACGGGTGCGGTATCCTGCGGTGTTCAATACCTGAGCGACCTGGCCTTTACGACGGAATTGTAGAAATAGTTCATAGGCTTTCCGGCGGATGGTGGCTTCCTCGGGTTGCAGAACTAATTTGTGTTCTTTCCATTGGTAACCGTAGGGGGCACTGCCATTGATGGATTTACCAAGCTTGGCACGAATCAAAACGGAAGCATTAACACGTTCGGTGATTTCCTCTCTTTCCCATTGGGCAAATACACCAAGTAGATGGAAGAACATCCGGCCACCGGCAGTACTCGTATCAATGGCTTCGCTTAATGAAATGAGGTCGGCTTGATGCTTGTTGAAAAAGTCTGAAAAATCCTCCAGTTCACGTCGGTTACGAGACAGGCGGGCGAGCTTGGAAAACAACAGGCCGGTGATGTGCTTGCTTTCAATATCCTTCATCTGCTGTGACAAGCCAGCGCGTTCAGCCACCAGATTCATAGAGAGGCCTTGTTTTTCCCGTTCCTGTCGCAAAATGTGAGCGACTTGAGAGCAAATCGCCTGTTTTGATTTATCAGTCGTCATTTTAGAAAAATAACGCTGTATGAACTTGACAAAGCATCTAACTATAGTTAGAGTACTGCATGACTTTTACTAAACGAATTGGTCCTGACCCGCACGCCAACGGAGCCCGAACAGTTGGTTGCTTCGGCTGTCCAGATATTTGGGAACTTGATAACGGAGATTTCGCCGTGATCGGTATCGACATCACGGCTGATGCCGTCCCACACTTGCCACCAACGGCTGGTTGTGGTCCGGATGAACGTGTTGTTCGCCTGCCACGCAACCTGTTGGTGAATGCCAAGCGAGATATCCCCGATTGCGTCTAGCCAATCGAAAGGCAAAAAAAGCAGTGCTGGAAACTGCTGGTGTGGTGACCATCGGAGCTTTGTTTGGACCAGGTGGGGTCCGCCAATGGGTTGCTGACAATTGGTTCAACCTCACAAGCACGATCGGTATCGTCGGCAGTTTGCTGTTCACGGCTTTCTCCTTACATTCGGAAACCAAAACCCGAAGGATTGCCAATCTCTTGGCTATCACCGCCAATTACCGTGATGTGTGGAAAGAATTCCTCAATCATCCGGAACTTGTGAGGGTCATTGATCCTAAGGCAGATGTATCACAACAGCCAGTCACACCGGCTGAGGAAACATTCGTAAACATGGTCATTTCACATACGAGCAGTGTCCATGAAGCACTTGAGGACGAATTACTTACCAAACAGGAAGGTTTGAAACGTGATGTGAAGGTGTTTTTCTCCCTTCCAATTCCAAAGGCAGTTTGGATCAAATCCAAACTGCTGCAAAATCAAGATTTTGCAGCATATATTGATTCTTCTTTGAAGCAACTTTAATGCTTCGACCTCAAAGCCTCGGCCATCATTTTATGGGCCAATTCTTCGCGTTGCCGTTGTTCCTCCAGGGTTAGTTTTGGTGCCGACCGTTTTACTTTGTAACCGTGATGAGTGCTTGCAGAATCCTTGGGGACAGTTGCTGGCAAGGTTTTTAAATGTGCAATGAACGAGTCAGGCTGGTAATACGCTACTCGTGCCGCCAGTTCCGCGCCAAGACTACCGGAGAACGGACGGCGCTTGATGGTAGATGCACAAAACCAGTCAATTCATCGCTGTTGAGCAACATTCCTGTTCGTCGTGTCTGTCGGCATAACACGTCCTCTATGTGTTCCTTGAACGGGTAATCATCATTTGTTAGTGGAATGAGTTCATTGCCGTTGAAGGGAGTGAAGGGCGGTTCAGGATATACCGGTTCGGAGAAAACTTGCCAACCGCGTCCACGCTGTTCCCAGACATGGAATTGGTCACTTAGTTGTTCGTCAAGCCGGGACATGAAGTGTTAGGATGGTTCCTTGGGCAATGATACGGTGGTCGGCTTGTAGAGTTCACCAAGAATGGGACTGTATTCATTGAACCTCACCAGTTTTATTCCTTTCGCACCTGTTGTTTCTTCAACTTTGGCTTTTACAACTGCATTTACGGTATCGCAATACATGAGTCGGGTGTCTTCACGATAGTAGGTTTCTTTACGAAACCAGTTTTCGTAAATTGGACCAAGGATGGGAGATTTGATGAGGGTGGCATCCAGATCCTGCAATCCGATTGCCACAGCATTGCGGAGACAGTATATCAGGAAAACAAGACCGCCGAACAATACGATCGTACCGAGAATGAACCCCAAGAATTTGAGTGCCAATGCCATAATCACCAAGCTGGCTATCAGCACCACTACCAGTTGCCAAAGCTGGATGACGGCGGGAATTTCAGCAAACCGACAACTGAAAAAATATGAGTTGCCAAACGGGGCAGCGCAAATATCGAACACCAACCTTTCGCGGGTCATGCGAAGGTATTCGCGCTTTTGTGACAACATACCGCCCTCGGCAAAATCTATATGGAAAACCTCCAATCCGGGAACCTGGCGTTCTTTTAACTCCTTCTCGATGGCATCGTAAAACTCTCTGGTGGAAGTGTTAAAGCTGGGGATAAGTGAATACCAATGGCTGATCACGTCCGCTTTTTTCTTTATAAAATAACGATACATATGTCTAACATCATAAATATTATGTTTACCGTTAATTCATCTTGATATTATTACGTTACTATATTGCCTTTCAAGATGTTTTTTCAAGCTGCACAAATTCTCTTCCATCATAAAATAAATAGACATTTCCATCAGATGATAAAACAACACAAAGGCACTTTTCCTTAGCAGTCATGCTTAACCCCCAAAGCGAATGTGTTTTTGTGCCTGAGTGGTTCAGGAACGAAAGTGCATCTACATAATTTTGTATTTTACCTTGAATTTGTAATTCTGGATCACCTTTTAATGCAGCAAAAAATGTTTTCAAACTATTAGTATTAGTGAAAAGGTTTGTTTCGTTTTTTGGCAGTGAGGTTTCAAGCACCTCTCCTTCGTCTAGCTTATTAAGATCCATGTGTAAATCAATCGGACGATAAATTGCTCCCAGTTTTAGTAAAGGAATAAATTGTTGTGCAGCTTGCACTTCCAATCCTGTATCGGTTAACCTTAACCAAAGTCCCCCGTCCAAATTAGCTAGTTCGGCAAAAAACTTAAGGTGTCTTTGTGGAATAGCCTTAGCTTTGACATAATCTTTAAGTTGTTCTTGGGAAAGAAAAGGAGGGGACAAGCGACTAAAGTGTTGAACAAGCGTTTTTGCCTGTAATTCAATTGGCAAACAATAGTCTCTGTTGTTTTGAAATTTTTGGTCGCTAATTGAGATAACAAAACATGTACCATGGGTTTCCCTTTGAAGTTGCTCTACAAGTTGATTAACCAGCAAACTAATTACTTCACGATAGGAATGTGGAAATACATTTGCGTGTGTTAATTTATTAATCGCAGCTATCCGCCGCACATCGCCCTGAGCCATATCAATAATCTCACCATTTTTAATACGAACAATCTGATTTTTAGAATGATCTAAGATATCAATAAAGCCATCCCCGTTAATTTTTCCGAACATTACTGTTTCTTCATGGGCGGATATGATTATCGGAGAAATTTGAGTCTCTTCAAATGACTTATTTTCAGCGCTTTCATATATTCCACAATACTCGCCAAGTTCATTAAACCAAAGACCACGATCTTGACGATTACCGAAAATGCTGTAAAAACCTTTAATATAGCTCACCAATCTAAGAACATACTCATCGAACGTTGTTGTCTCAAAAACGGAAGGTAATCTTTCCAGACGAGATGGAGGCGATTCATAGTTATAAAGATGAGATTGAGCATAGGCAAGCGAACCATAACCAAAGTTATAGGTAATTGGATGACCTTCGTGTTTCGCTTCGCGCATTAGTATTTCTACTATACATAACCAACGTTCGAGACCAGAAATGTAATATTCATATTCAATAGGCGCTTTAGTTGGATTTAATTTGATCGAAACTTCATGTTTTTGCAACTCTTGTAATACGCTTTTCACGAAATATGAAGGCTTTGCACTTTTTAAAGTTGGTAATTTAATGTGCGGAGATTTAGATATTGTTATAGCAAGTTCTCCGAGAGTTCGCTCAGCCAAATCCAGAAGGGTGTCAACATTTTTACTGTGTTTAGCTAAACCAAAGATAAAATATATGCTAGCATTACTACTAATACACAAGCGGGTATTTATTTCATAACGACGCATCCATAAACCGTTTTCATCGCAAAAGGCTGGTTGACTTAGAATGCTACTTTGAAGTGCTTGAATTACGTCAAGCGCGGCATGCCAAGTTTGAGGATCATTTTTGTTGATATTTTGCAATGCAGAAGGAACAGAACCTCCTACTGATTTCATTAAATATTCAAAAAGTTCGTTCCTAGCATTTTTATCATCAATAATCTTATCAACAAATTTATTCGCTACACGATTTAACTGAGGAATAAAATTCTCTTCATTAAGTTTATTCCATGCATGCTGAAAGATCTCTTCCTCGTTTGAGCGACCGTTTAAATTATTGGGAAATATTACAAACTTCTCGATAATATCTTTTAATTTACTGGCAAGTGCAATAGTATCTACAAAAAACGATTGTGAAAACCAATCACTATTATTGTGACTAACACAAGGGCAAGTTCGAAAAAAAAGACCTTTGTCTTGCCAAGGCAAAACGCGGCACTCGATTGAGTTTATTAGTGTCGCATTTGGACGAAACACCCTACGATAAAGACGATTCCAAACAATTGCATAAACTTCTGCTTTGGCGGAATCAAAATCCCTCGAAATTTTAACGCGACTCCATATTTTAGAAACGCGTCCTGCAATTGGATCCACGTTGTGAATTCCAATGGATTGTAGTTTTGCATTACGAAGAGTTTCGAAAAAATCATTAACGCGAGCGTTTGAAGTGATTGCCTGTTGTATTTCGGAATTTGCTATATTGTTTTGTTCTGCTGGATTTGAGAAATCAAAATGAGAAGGATTATTCATTTCGATCCCATAGCGAAATAATTTATGTACCCAATCAAACACCTGACGGCGACCTGTTTTCATCTCTGAACTTTTGGTACCAGGAGTAATAACAAAATTCCAATCTTCGGTGGTGGGATAACTCATTGTTGACATTTTTTGGAAAATGATTTTAGTTTAACTTAATGGCTACACGTCCAGCGTCAGAAATTCTTGCTCTTTTTACTGAGGGGGTAAGACAGCGAATCCTTTTAAGGTATAGCCTTTCGCAGATGTGGAGTGTGCCAAATCGAGTTCTGTGAGTGAAACTGCGTTTTAATATTGCTTTTGTGGGATCGTAATAAGTAATAACGGGGCGAGAACGTGTCTTTTTCAAGTAATGTCTCATTCTTGAATTAAGAATACAATGATAGTAATCCAAATTTCCCTCCCAAGAAACTTTAGCTACACCAACTATTGTGAGACCAGAAAAGGCTTGCGTAGAATATGAGCATTTTGTTTTTTGCTCATTATCTACCTTGGAAAATCTATTTGGACTACGTTTAACGATAATATCGTGTCCTGTCATTGATTCCACTACATCGCCTAGTAATGCGCCTTGTAAAAGTCTTTTTGCTGGAGAAATCATAAATTAATAGTATGTACAGAAGAATACCATTCCATTCCTATTACTTTTGAAAATGGTCTTTGTCCTGGATGTGCTAGAGATGTAATTACTTCAACTCTTCTCACTCTTGTTTTCATGAAATAATCAACAGCCGCTCTCCATAGAGCAGTTCCGACTCCATTTCTACGATTTTCAGTACGCACATATATTTCCTCAATCGAACCGATGGGAGTCGGGTTGCGCAAAACAGTACGAACAGACAAACTAATAAATCCTATAAGGTAGCCATCATTTTTCTCTGCAATAACAATATGGTTTTCTGTTAGACTAATTGCCTGCTTCACAACTGGTAAATAAATGGGTAAAAAGTCATGGAGGGTGTTCTGGTGGGAGCTGCCATACATTGTTTTCAGTAGGAACAGTAATTCGCAGACGGCATCTGAGTCCGTTTCAATTGCCTTACGGATAGTCCAATTTGTTTTATTATTATCGTGCATCATACTAACTCTGTTGCCAATTTATATTTACTTTCCAAAAAATCAAACGATTAACTATTAATCGTAAACCAAATGCCAGCAGGCAACCGAAAATTCCAAGTGCCATAACAAGAGCGTAGAGGTTTAGGTTATTAAATGTGCGTTCCGCATCTACAATCATGCTACCAAGACCATCACCCCCGATTAGCATTTCACCCATTACAGCCAAGATGAGAGAAATAGACAAAGCCGTTTGTCCGGAAGCCGCAATTTCGGGAAGAGCAGAGGGTAATAATACAATGAATAAAAGTCGCCATCCGCTCCACCCGTAAAAACGTGCCGCAATGTGAATGTCCTCACTGATATTTTGCATACTCGTTGTTGTAGCAATTAAAATAGGAAACAATGACCCAAAGACACAAAGAGCCACTTTCATCGAAGTTCCAATTCCAAGGAATAAAATCAAAATTGGCATAGCAGCGATGGCTGGGAGGTTGCGAAAAAACTCAACAGGGATATTTACCAAAACACCAATCAATTGAACGCGTCCCGCTAATAATCCCAAAACCGTCCCCAAAAGCATTGAAATTCCAAATCCAGCCAATGTGCGTGCGACGGTAACTCGGGCTGCGTTCCAAAAGTCTACTGATGCGACTATTTCACACAACCTCTCGGAGATTGATAAAAAAGAAGGAAAGGTTGTTGGGGATAGACTTGGTGCAATTAGATGATAAAGGTTGAAATAAGAGTTAACCTCCCAAATACTTATAAATACGATTACTCCAAAAACAGGAAGAAGTTTACGTAGGATTTTTTTTCCACTATAATTTACGGTCATGTTGTAAAAACTTGGGTGTCAGCCAATAATTGAAGTTGCAGTGGACGGAGAGTCTGGTTTTCAAGATGAATGATACGATGAGCCAAAGCCTTTGCCTCAAAATGGCGATGCGTAATCCAAAATACGCTGATCTTGTGTTCGCTTAGATACTCTCCTAGTCGGATTAGAAGTCTATTAGTGGAAGGTAAATCCAGATGGGAAAAAGGTTCATCAACCAAGATTAAATCAGGTTTCTGGCATAAAGCCCGAGCGAAAAGAACTCTCTGTAATTGTCCTCCAGAAAGCTCTGTCGGTCGTGATTCAAGAAGTGAATCAATCTCGAATAGCGAAACGACGGCTTCAAATAGAGACTCATGACCTGGGGCAATACCAAAGAGCAAATTACTTCTCACTCTTAGCCAAGGAAGCAAAGAAGCGTTAAAATTTTGCATTATTGGAATTGGGTGAATTGCCTTATTTTCCACTACGCCTGAGTTGGGTTGAAGTAATCCCAATGCAATCTTCATGATGGTTGATTTGCCTGTGCCGGAAGGCCCAACCATAAAAAGCCTCTCCCCTTTAGTCGTTAATGAAAACGAGCCATTCGTTATAATTTCGGATTGAGTGGTATAACCAAATGAAACATTTTTAAAACTCAGAATCATAGGTGATAGTTTAATTTCCTAGAAGTTTCTCTTCCTTTAGCCATGTTTTCATTTTCTCATACGCAATCTCGGGCACGTTTATAACATATTCGGGTTTACCAGACGATTTTAAGATATCAGGTGGAAGTTTTGTGACAGCCGATATAGCCTCATAAGTTTTATCTGTTGGATTGTTTAAATCACTTGTAGCTTTTGCAATAGCAAGATCATATTTTCTGATAACTTCAGGCGTTATTATTCGTGAGTTAGGCAATGCGTAGTAACCGGTTGAATAGAGTTCACCAAATGCGATTGCAAAGTGATCACCGAGATTCCGCAGACCGGAACCTTTTAAAGCAACCGAAAGAAAGGGTTCCGGCAAAGTTGCAGCATCAATTCTTTTAGCTCGAATGGCTGTTTCCATATCTTTGAAAGGAATTTCTACTAACGTGATATCATTTGCAGACAACCTAGCAGATTTTATTGCTTTCAATACGGCTAGGTCAACAATGTTGCGACGGCTATTTACAGCGATTGTTTTTCCTTTTAAGTCAGCAATCTTTTCAATTCCAGAATCAGTTAAAACAACCAACCCAGCTTCCGAATAATATTTATCCATTCGTGTCCCTCCGGACAAACGGTTCAAACGCGGTGATGTTTGTTCGTAAAACACAATGGTTGCCAAGTTTGCAAAGCCAATATCGATGGCCCCTGACGACAACGCTTGAATAATTGCTGGTCCGCTTGATAAAGGAACTAACTCGACATCAAGTTCGTTTTGAGAAAAATAATTTTGTTGTTTAGCTACGTAGATCTGAGAACAGTCCAAAATTGGAATGTAGCCAATCCTTACTTTTAACAATTGAGAAGGAGATGCTTTTTTTGAATTATTGATGGACATTATCAAAACAGGTAAAAGTAATAAAGTCCCTAACAATAAAAGCCACACGTATTTATTTGTGAAAATTGTCTTTTTCATATTAATTATGTTAGCAAGATATCGCCTTAGTGTAAAGGCCTAAGCTTTTGATAGGCTACGCGCTGTACTTCAAGAATTTCCAAGGTTTTTATATGGTTAAGCTCCCGATACCGGGAAGAATCGGATTGCATGCGCCACGCAGAACGGTTAGCCAAACAAAGGGCGGCCAAGCTACAAGCCGGACACTTATGGTCTTGCACGTGAGATAATGGGCAATAATACTCTTTGGGCAATCTGCTGAGGTTGCAGAGCGAGCTCCATTCTCTTGCCACGATTTAGCGTGTTGTAAAATCATTAGCTGATAATAGTTGCGTACATAGTCTTCTGAAGCTCAGGGATAT
>JBAYFZ010000004.1 GCA_041666915.1 Candidatus Paceibacterota bacterium | reverse complement strand
TAGAATGTTTTTACCAAGCAAAACTCTTTCATCAAACAGCTCTTGTTGAGACAACATTAAGCAAACTTAAAATATTTCCTGAATTCTTCACTATCTTTGAATCTGCCGACCAAAGCCATATTCAAACCCTTATTTACAAATATCTCTTTTGCCAACTTTTGTACATCTTTTGCAGTAACAGTATTTACCTTCTTTATAATATCAGCTGGTGAATCAACACTTCCCTTCAAAATCTCTTGATAACCACAATATTCTGCACGAGCATCAGATGTTTCCAATTCCAACATAGTCGTACCAGCAATATAATCTTTCACTTTTTTCATTTCTTCTTCAGAAACAAGCTCATTCTTGAGTCTGTCACATTCAGACAAAATACCTTCTACCGCTTCCTTTACTCTAGAATTATCTACACCAGCAGAAATATTCAAGACTCCGTGATCGGTAAAAGCATCGTGACTCGTTTTTACGTAATAACAAATACCGAGCTGATCCCTCATCTTCGAGAATAACCTAGAACTCATACCGCCTCCCAAAATAGATGAGAGTACGTGCATGACTGGGATCTTTTTATCAGTAATAGAAAAAGTTCGTACACCTAGGACCAAATGAGTTTGATCAGTTTCTTTGAAATCCATTTTAGCTATTGGCTCTTTTTGTTCTTCAACAACTTTCAGTTTTTTTGATTTTTTGCCTTTGGAAATAGAAGAAAAAGCCTTTTCTATTTTTTTCAAAGCTTCTTTTTCTTTGAATGAACCTGACACTATGATAGTTGTTGAATTACTCAAATAATTGTTCGCGCGATACTTTTTGAAATGACTTTGATCAAAAGAGCGGACATTATCTTCGGTTCCAGCAATATTCCAACCTGCTGGAGTATCACCGTACAAAACTTCCATAAAAATATTCTGCACGTGACGTTGTGGTAAATCTTGATACATGCGAATCTCCTCAACGATAACTCCCTTCTCTTTTTTGATTTCCGCCTCATCAAAGATAGGGTTTAGATACATATCAGAAACAACATCTAGGATTTTATCAAAGTGTCGGATATCTGCTTTTGCATAGTAACCAGTGAATTCTTGTGCAGTAAAAGCATTATAATGAGCGCCGATAGAATCCAGCTCACGAGAAATATCTATAGCCTTCGGACGCTTTGGTGTGCCCTTGAAGACCATATGCTCAAGAAAGTGTGATAAACCGTTCACCTCTTTTGTCTCATATTTTGACCCAGCTTCTACCATGACAAGAACAGTGACAGATGGATTATCTGTCATTGGTACCGTTATAATACGCAAACCGTTAGGTAAGACCTTTTTATTGAATTTCATAAGGTCACTTTATCACAACCGTAGAGAATTGAGAATCGGATTATATTTTTCCTTTGAGGAAACTGATGAGGTCAGTTTCTGCCACTCTTTCTTGTTTACCACTGTCCCTATCTCGCACGGTGACACCTTTACCTTCTTCAATAGTTTCAAAATCTACAGTCACACAATATGGGGTACCAATTTCATCCTGACGGCGGTATCTCTTACCGATATTTCCATTATCGTCAAAAGTTATCGCAGGAATTTCTTTTTTGATCATTTTGAATATCTCTTCGGCTTTCTTGATCAATTCTGGTTTATTTCTAAGTAATGGAAAGACT
This sequence comes from Candidatus Paceibacterota bacterium, assembly GCA_041666915.1. Classification (NCBI taxonomy): domain Bacteria; kingdom Bacillati; phylum Minisyncoccota; species Minisyncoccota bacterium. The sequence continues at coordinate 56,774 of JBAYFZ010000004.1, read as the reverse complement.
GCAACTTTGTAAGGAGCGACTGATGGAGCCAACTTCAGGTATGTACGGACTTCATCACCCATTTTATCTTCGGTATAAGCATCGGTAAGTACAGCCAAGACGGTTCTATCTAGACCAAAAGATGGTTCTATACAATGTGGAATAAAGCGCTCTTTGGTCTCTTCATCATAATATGACAAATCAACTTTACTAAAACCTGAATGTTGCTTCAAATCATAATCTGTACGATATGCCAAACCATAAAGCTCTTTTTTACCAAAAGGAAAATCAAATTCAAAATCTATAGTTCTCTTTGAATAGAAAGCTCGGTCAGATTCTGGAACTTCTAATTCGTGAATTTTGGATGGAGTAAGACCAACTTCTTTGGTGAAAGCATGAACTTCTGCTGTGAAATCCCTAAAGGTACTTTCCCAATCCTTTGGATTTACGAAATACTCTATTTCCATCTGTTCAAATTCGCGAGCACGAAATAGAAAATCTCGAGGTGCGATCTCATTTCTAAAAGCCTTACCTATTTGACCCAAACCAAAAGGAAGTTTTGGATGCAAAGAATCTAGGATATTTTTGAAATTGACGAACATGCCTTGAGCAGTCTCTGGTCGTAAATAAGAAACAGAAGCTTCATCGTGGGTAGCTCCTACATGTGTCTCAAACATCATGTTAAATTGACGGATATTTTCTTTGGCCAAATTCCACAAATCACCTTTCTCTCCACAACTAGGACATTCGCTTGGTAATTGCCATTTATTTTCAGCTATCTTATCGCCAAACTGATCTGCACGAAACCTTTTTTTACATTTACCACATTCTACCAAAGGATCAGCAAAGCCCCCTACATGTCCACTAGCTTTCCAAACATTTTGATTCATGAGAATAGCTGCGTCCACACCGAACATATCATCGCGATCTTCTACGAATCTTTTCCACCAAATTTTCTTTATATTGTTTTTGAGAGCCACACCCAATGGTCCATAATCCCATGTACCAGCTAGACCGCCGTATATTTCGGAACCTTGAAAAATAAAACCTCTTCGCTTGGCGAGAGAAATGATGGCATCCATAGTGCCGTTTTCGCTATTTTTAATCATAGAGACATTCTATACCAAATGTAACGATTTACCAATTATTTTAATACTATCTCATCCCCCTGCTTATAGGCAGGATCTGTACTAAAGCGTGTTCCCAAAAGATCTTGATTACTTTCCAATTGAGCATTAGTGAAGCTATCTACTGCAGATAATACGGCTTGATTGACCAAAGTTGGTGCAGTGACTGCTTGAGTTATGCTAGGTGTAAAAGAAATTTGAAAGGCTAATTCTTTCTTAACCGATGATCCAGTAGTATTTGCATTCACACTTCCCACATTCCAAGTTACTAAACCTGTATTCTGGTCATACGTTACATCTTCGCTTACTGGACTGATTGTATCCAACCATTTTACATAAGGAGGTAAAGTCGCTTTGACCGAGACATCCTTGACTGGATTCAAAGTATTATCAATATTCCAAATAACTGTATAAGTTGTTGACTGATCTACTTTTGGAGGAATCATTCCACTATTGGCAAAAGGGCCAACCGTACGTACTACCCTTCCTGATAAGACAACATTTGAAGATACAATAATATTTCTATTCATAGATGACGTGACGACCAATGGTACATTTGTCTCTTGTGTACGATTACCAGAAACACTTGTATTGATAGAAATTGAAGGATTAGATACTGTATTACCAGCCACTTTAGGATTCTTTGGGATTATGGAGAAAGTCACACTACCACTTTCACCTGGACCAATAGACGCTAGATCTGGATTGGTTTGTTGACTCCAAGTTATTGTGTCGGTTCTAGAATCAAAATAACCATTGTTAGATACTACCGTTGTCTTATCATAGACCGAACCACCAATCTTAGCTGTTATTTTCATATTAGAAACTATCGTTGGCAAATTGTTGAACCATTTTATTGTTACATTTGAATTTTGCCCGAGTCGTCCTACATGATCTTTAGTTCCTTGATCACCATCAATATCAACATCTAGAGTAATAAACGGTTTTTGAATAATGACATCTTGTTCAAGAGCCATATATTGTGTACCAATCATATTCCTATTTTCCAGACTCTGAGACCCTATACTAAAATGAAAAGCTCTTAGATCATTATCTTCACCAATAAGAGACCCTTTGATAGTAAAAACTCTTTTTCCACCAGGCGGAATATCACCCAAACTCCATGTACTTTTATCTCCAATTGGCACAAGTGAAGATGATACGAAACTATATCCAAAAGGATATATTCCCTTTAATATTATATTCCTGAGAGTCTCTTGTGAATTGGAAGTGACCTCAACCTTCATATCAAATTCCTGTCCAGAAGTAATCTCTTTGAAAGATGAGACTGTAAAGTTTATAGGCGATGAATTTATCAAGACATCATAAGTCTTCGTCTTAGTGAATGTAGAAGTTGAACCCTTTACACCATAAGTCAGATTGACCGTTATTTGTTTCTGTAGATTTTCTTCACCAAAGATAGTAGCTCTGACGCTTTCGTGGACTATTCCACCAGTTGGAATATTGCCTATGAGTTTACGGTAATTCTTGAGAATCTGAGTGGAATTGTTTGGATCGGTCGTGCCTACAGGAAAATCAATTGACATATCTACAAGCTCAAGTTCAATCTTATTTTTATTTATTGCAGTAATATCAAAAGTGACTGGTTCTCCACCAGAAATAGAAACTGGCCCACTTATACTAAGCTCTATATTGTCAGCAGAGATAAGGTTGGACCCGTTCCAAAATAGATAAGCTCCAATACCTACGGCAATAGCACAAAATATTATTGAAAAGACGAATAGTTTTGTAAAGAATGACATAGAATGGTCCTTATAATTTTCATTCAAATTCACAGACTCAGTTACTTTTTTATTGACATCATCCCAACTGGTCTTTATATCTGAAATGTTACTATCAAACCTAAGCTTGCGCCGAGTTTGTACATCGGGGACAGTCCGAGAGTAAAGAGATTTTTTCAACTCATCAATATGACTTTTGTCGTCAGGGGAAGGCACGTTCATTATTATAACACTATAAATGCGACTCTTTAAGGGCTTTATTTATATGTTGGTTGATAACTACCCTCTTACTGGCCAATTCATCCAGCAATTCAATTGAGAATGAGTTTGATTGCAATTTACCTTGTAATACGGAATCTTTTCCGATATAGCCCAATAATTCAAGCATTCTAAAAACAATTACTGATTCAAGGGTTTTTAATTGCTCTTCGGTAATATTTGACACTTTCTCCAAGAATTGAATTCCATTTCTAATGCAATCAAATAATTCTGGATGATTTTCTTCGCCATGGAGGAATCTTCGGAGAAGTAAGGCTATGCGAGCCGTGAGTTGTTTACCCTGCCCCGAGGAATTCGAGGGGCCACTCTCAATCGGACCACCTTTTTCAATAGAACTAATAACTTGCTCCGCTCCACTGGTCAATCTCCAAAATTCTTTACCTCTAACCAGAGAAAATGTACCAAAAGAATAATCCTGCAAATTGTAACGAAGTTTTGATTTTTCCAGACGAATACCTTGTGCCGTAGCCGTGACCATGCCAAAATCACGAGTAAAGATAAAAATTATCTTACCCGCTTCCCCATGGGGTTTTGATCCGACAACGAAACCGGGGGTGGTATATATGTTGTACATGGCTAGACTTTCAACTTGAACTCTTCTCCATATTCAATAGAACCAAGACTCGTAGTTTTCTTGATTGTTTCCAAATTTTTAGAAATTATTCCTCTGAGATTTTCAGTGGCAATGAGTACAGCCGTATCTCCAACCGACAAGCCTTTTTCTTTTCTAAGATCTTGAATCTTTCGTAGAAGTTCGCGTAGTTCACCTTCTTCCTTGAGTTCTGGTGTCAAAACTACATCAAGTTCTACTTCATTTGTAATAGTAGACCCAAAAATAACTTCTTTAACATTCACTTCATCTTTTATAAGATCTACAAACTGCGCGTCCATATCTTTTGAATTGAATTTTATTTTGTCTGTAGATTCTGCGGTCACCATTTTTGCAAAAGCAGAAATTTTGAGACTTGCAAGTGGTTGACGGACATTGATCTTGACCGACATGCGAGCTTCCAAACCTTTTGATGCTATATCTCTGACAACTTTCATTGTCTCCAATACTTTCAAATCAACCTTGTCATCTACTGGCCAATCTTCCAAATGAACACTTTCCATTGAACCACCAACCTTCTGATAAACTTCATCGGCTAGGAATGGCATGAATGGCGCCAACAATTTTGCAATCGTAAGCAAAACCATTTTAGTTGTTTCCAAAGCAAAGACTTTATCTTCATTATCCTCTTTGAATCTATCGCGGGAACGTCTCAAATACCAAGTAGAAAGATCATCTGTAAAATCCAAAAATGGTCTTGTAGCTCTATCTACCTCCCCTTTTTCCAGACCATCACTAACTTCTTTTGTAGTCTCATTCAATCTAGAAATGATCCATTTATCCAAAACGTTTTGAGAGATCCCCTTGGTTATTGGTGTTTGGTTATTGGTTATTGAATTTGCATACATTTCATAAAAAGAAACCACATTCAATAGTCTATTGACCACTTTCTTCGTCACCTCATCCACCCCTTTTTCACTAAAACAAAGATCCTGACCGTGAACTACCGGTGAAGAGAGTAAATAAAATCTGAGAGAATCGGCTCCGTATTTACCTACCACCAGCATTGGATCAGGATAATTCTTCTTTGACTTGGACATTTTTTCACCATCTTCTGCCAAAACTAAGCCGTTAACGATAACTTTTTTGTAAGGAGTCTTTCCGAAAAGTGCCACCCCCAAAACAAGCATGGAATAAAACCATCCTCTTGTCTGATCCAAACCTTCCGCTATAAAATCAGCTGGATAACCTTTTGATTTGTGGAGCAAACCAGATTTTGGCTCAAACTCTTCATTCTCAAATGGATAATGAGATTCTCCGTAAGGCATTGAACCAGATTCAAACCAACAATCAAAAACATCCTGAACTCTCGTTAGTTTATTACCATCCTCTGTCTTGAGTTCAATATTATCTATATAAGGTCTATGCAAATCCAATTCATATTCGGCATTATGAGGAAGTGGTGAAAAATCCAATTTTCTAACTTCGGCATTATTCAGATACACACTATCTTTTGGTTTGAGTGCCAAAGAACCTTGAATATCCAAACCATGCGCCGCCGATTCCAACATCCAAAGAGGGCCATCATGACTAACTACAAGAATAGTTTTATCTTCATATTTTTTATCAGTCTCTTCCAAGAATGAGCCGACACGTTTTTTCTGATCATTACGATTCTCAACTCCATTTTTATTTTTTGTAAAATATTCCTCTCGACTCTCAAAAAGATTTCCTAATTTATTTTCATCAACACCCTCAAATTCACCCATTCCCATCTCACAAAGGCGATCGTCAAAAACGATTTTATCTTTATCAAAGCCAACGTTCTCAGCAAATAATTCTGCCGTCTCGCGAGCTCGGAGGATTGGCGAGCAAAATATATGATCAATCTTAATACTCCAATCGGTTGCCGTCTTTTTAGCCTGTTCTCTACCAAGCTCAGTCAGATGAAACTTTTTTGATTTATCCGAATTCAAAACTTTCAAGATATTATTCTCCGACTGACCATGTCGCATCATATAATACGTATTCTTTGATTTACTAAACTTCTTTAGATCATCAACTGAACCCAATACATGATACTTTACTTTCATTGCATCATCCGATTCTTCTTTCCAAACCGGTATCGGTGCACCCCAAAATCTAGACCTTGATATAGCCCAATCGCGAGCACCTTCTAGCCAATTACCAAATCTAGCACTTCCCACTTCTGGTGGAACCCAAGTGACCTTATTGTTTTCAGAAACAAGTTTATCTTTCAAATCCGTAACTTTTACAAACCAAGAAGATGTAGCGTAATTGAGCAATGGTGTCTGACATCTCCAACAATGAGGATATGAGTGGATGAGCTTTTCTTTTTCAAACAAAAATCCGTTGTGAGCCAACCATTTTATGATTTCTATATCAGCCTTTTGATGAGCGTTCTTATCTTCATCAGTATCTATTGGCTTCACCTTCGTTCCAGCAAATTCCGTGATTTCTTTTTTGAATTTTCCATCCATAGAGACATGCTGAACAAATGGTAAATTGTTTTCCAAAGACAAAGCGTAGTCATCTGCACCAAAAGCTGGAGCGATGTGAACGATACCCGTACCATCTTCTATCGTTACAAATTCAGCACCATAAACTTTCCAACCATTTTCCCTATTCTTGAGATCTTTATCTTTTGAATAATAATCAAAAAGCGGTTGATATGATTGACCGACTAGTTCCGAACCTTTCATTGATTCTACAATTTCATATTTGACATCTTTCAAAACCGCCAATCTTTCTTTGGCTAAAATATAAAAACCTTTCTTTTGTTCATCTCCTTCAGAAATAGAAATCTTCATATATTCAATCTTTGGATTTATTGCCAAAGCAGTATTACCCGGCAAAGTCCAAGGTGTTGTCGTCCAAGCCAAGAAATAGACAGGATCTGAACTTCCGGAGGTGAAGCCTCCGGAAGCGAGGCTTCCGGAAACTAATTTGAATTTAACAAAAACAGAAATGTCTGTGATATCTTTGTAACCCTGAGCAACCTCAAAATTGGACAATGTCGTCTCACAATGAGGACAAAGGTTCATAGATTTGAAACCTTCATAAATCAAACCTTTATTATGTAACTCTTTGAAGATCCACCAAACCGACTCAGTATAAGTTGCATCCATAGTGCGATAATCATTCACCATATCTACCCACCTCCCCAATCTAGGGACAATGGTCCTCCATTCATCGGCATAACGCATGACACTTTCTCTAGCGGCTTCATTGAATTTGCCGATACCATAATCAACAATATCTTTTTTACTCTTGAGACCAAGCTCTTTTTCTATGAGATTTTCTACTGGCAAACCATGACAATCCCAACCCCAACGTCGGCGTACATGGTAACCCTGCATCGTTTTCCATCTTGGAATGACGTCCTTGATAGTACCGGCGAGAATATGACCATAATGAGGAGTTCCTGTAGCAAAAGGCGGACCATCGTAAAAAGTAAACTCCCCTTTTGGAGATTCCTTGTTCAAAGACTTTTCAAATGTTCCTTTTTCTTTCCAGAAATTCAGGATCCGTTCTTCTCTTTCAGTGTGAGTTGATTTATTTATTTTTTGATTTTCCATGATATTTTTACACTATTACATCTTCTTTGGCACTTTGATCCCCAAAATCCACAAACCATTTGTCATAGTAATAAGAAATGCTTTAGTTAATGAGATGTAGTAAGGAGAAAGTTTATTATTTTTATCTACAATAATTTGTGAAGCGTAGAAACTATTGAATGCTCCGGAAAGAGTGATGAGATAATTGGCGATAATTTGTGGAGCATAACCATCCTTAGCTCGCATGACGATGTCTGGGAATCTGGTAATGAGTTTTTCAATGAGATTGACCGATTCTGGCAAAATAATATCTTTTGTAATCCCCTCCTTCTCTGCTTTTTCTATAATGGAATTTGCTCTCACAGCTGAATATTGGAGATATGGGCCAGAATCACCTTCAAAAGAAATAGAAGCTGATGAATCAAAAATAATATCACTACCAACAGATGAACGTAGGATCGTATATTTGATAGCACCAACAGCGATCATTTCTGACAATTCTTCGGCTTCTCCAGCAGAAAATTCTCGGTCTTTTATCTTTTCTTTCACCAAATCCTTTATATCCTGAAGCAAAGCTTCTGCGGTTATGACATTACCTGTACGTGAAGACATTTTTCCAGAAAGGAAACGCATCATGCCATGACCAATATGCTTGGTCTTTGAACCATTCTTCTCATCAATCAAAGATATGACTTTGGTAAGAACTCTAAAATAATCGTTTTGTTCACTAGCTGTAACTATTATTGATTGGTCAGTTGTAGGATATTTTTTAAATTTAGTTATATTCAAACCAAGATCTTTGGCTTCATAAGTAGGTATTCCATGAGCGTTGACGAAAACTCTGGTGTGCAAACCATATTCTTCTCCTTTGAAAACAACAGCCCCTTCACTCTTTTCAAAAACTTTTCCCAAATTGGAACTGACCGTCGCAAGTCCAATACTAGCCATTTCACTTTCGTAAATATAATCATCAAATTTTGTACCCAATGTTTTGTACAATAATTCAAAGTGATCCAAACTCCACTTCCTTCCCTTTTCATATAATTCATTAACCTTCGGATCTGTCTTGTCATACAAAACTTTATTCAAAGCATCTATTTCTGTTTTTGCATTTGCATCATCATCGTAAGCTTTTGTGCCAAAGACATACATCTTACCCAAAAAATCTGTCCTCTCTTGTATTGGAGCTGACTCTTTTGGCATTTCATCTATATGTTTTTGTACAGCCCAAACTGACTTGGCTATATGCAAACCAATATCTGATGGATAACAAATCCTAGTAACAGAAGTTCCAGAATATTCTACGAGTCTAGAAAGTGACTCACCTATAGAATTACTCATCAAATGGCCGATATGAAATACTTTGAAAGTGTTTGGATCGGTATATTCAACCAAAACTTTCTTACCATTCTCTTTATCAAATTTTCCATAATTTTTTCCAACATTCAAAACTTCTTCGGCTATGAACTGATCTTTAATAAAGAAATTAATGAATCCTGGACCAGCGATACTGATATCACGGATAAATTCTGGCATATTCTTCTTACATTCAAGAACTATTTTGTCGGCCAAAACTTTGGGTGACATGCCCAATTTCTTTGCATTAGCCATAGCTGTATTGGTCGAAAAATCCCCATGCTCTGGATTTTCCGGATAATCGAGATTTGGTACAGCAATATCAGCACCAAACACTGATACAACCCCTTTCAGATATTCGCTCAATTTCTCTTTCATGGGATGTATTCTAGCAAAATATTCAGTATTTTGCCCGAATTATCCAAAATATCTAATACCTGTCAATTGACACAACTACTGGTATTAAGATACTAATGAAATTATCGTTGACACACACGGACGACTCACATAAGATGACAATGGATTAGATCCTTGATTTTGGAGACGAATACTTCGTGCCGTTAGGCATACCTCGTCTATAGTACGCTGTGGCATGCATGATAACCTGTCGCATCATACTGACGTTGCTCCAAGGTATGGTAAATGAGTTCTCAAAATTCAAATACCTGTCTCCCCCTCTTGCTCACCTCGTCCTCTTTAATGTGGGCAAGGGGGTCATTTACAAAAACGCAACATTCATGAATGTTGCGTTTTTCTTTTATATATTTATATATTTAATTGTCTCTGATTCTTTAACACCCGATCTATCCAAAATTCTCATTAATTTTTCCTCAAAATCGCATCAATCTTTTTGGCAATAACCTTGAAATCTTTTTCTTTTCTTCCACGAGTAGTCTCTGCTGCTGTTCCTAACCTAATACCAGATGGATCTGCTGGTGGACGAGTGTCAAAAGGAATGGCATTTTTATTTACTATAATCCCAGCTTTTTCTAATTTCAAACTAGCCTCTTGTCCAGAGACGCCACCAGCACCCTTTTCATTTTTGTTACCCATATTCCAAGTATCCAACAATATAAGATGAGTCTCCGTACCACCAGAGATGAGACGCCAACCGAGGTTAGATAATTCTACCGCCAAAACACTAGCATTCTTTACTACTTGTTTTGCATATTTTTTGAAAGCTGGAGTATTGGCTTCTTTGAGAGCCACTGCAACTCCGGCAATTTGATTTTCATGGGGACCACCTTGGAGACCTGGGAAAACTGCTTTGTCTATCTTTTTATCAAGTTCACGAGCATCAATCTTTACGAAGATGAGAGCCGCTCTTGGACCACGCAAAGTCTTGTGAGTAGTAGTTGTGACGATGTCCGCATATTCAAAAGGTGAAGGATAGGCTCCACCAGCGACAAGGCCCGCAATATGTGACATATCCACCATCATCAAAGCTCCTGCTGTATCGGCGATCTCGCGCATTTTTTTCCAATCAATCGTACGAGGATAGGCAGTAAAACCAGAGACGATGATAGCTGGCTTTTCTTTCATGGCAGTTTCTTTCAATTGATCGTAATTCAAAACTTCAGTCGCAGAATCTAGACCATAAGGTATTTGTTGCCAAAACTTTCCCGTTGCCGAGACTTTGTGTCCATGAGTCAAATGTCCACCTTGAGCAAGTGACATACCCATGATCTTTCCACCTTGAGGCACCAAACCTGTGTACACCGCCAAGTTTGCTGGTGAACCAGAAAGTGGCTGAACGTTGACATGCCAATTTGCCAAAGGCGAATTGCCCCGAGCGTCAGTCGAGGGGCCACTAAGACCAAAAAGTTTCAGAGCCCTCTCTATACAAACATTTTCAATCTTATCTACTATCTCATTACCACCATAATAGCGTTTACCTGGATACCCTTCTGCATATTTATTTGTTAATTCGGAACCGAGAGCCTCTAACACATCTTTGGAAACATAGTTTTCTGAAGCGATCAGATTGATAACTTTCTTCTGTCGTTTCTTTTCAGCTTCTATGAGCTTTTTTATTTGTGTGTCTTTCATGCCCCAATCGTATCATATTGTCCGTGTAAAAAAAGGGGTCCGTCGCAAAATGCACAATGCGACGGACCCACCCACACCCTAACCTACTCGCTTCAGTACCAACCACTCAGGAACGTCAACATGAACACATATGGACGGCAAGTACTGCGAAGAAAAGCAGAAATCAAAAGTACTACTTATATAACCTTACACCTATAGGTGTTTTCTGTCAACTAGTTATTCGCAAGCAGTAAAGTGTTATAATCGCTGTATTATAAACAAAAATATCCCACTTACATGAAGCCATTTGCAGAAAGAACACCTGATACACAATACCGGGACATCCTCAAACAGATTTTGGAAAAAGGTGTACGAACAAAGACTCAACAAGAAGTAGACGCTATCACTCTCATGGGACCTGGTTCTATGCATTTCAAATTGGAAAATGGTTTTCCAATGATTACTGAGAGAAATATGAATCCCAAGACTTCAGAGATGCTAAAGGTAACAATTTGGCAACAAGCTGTAGCCGAAATTTTAGCTTTCATAAATGGTGCTAGAACTTTGAAAATGTTAGAAGAATTTGGTTGTTCATGGTGGGCTCCTTGGGGTACAGAAGCTAAATGTAAAAAACGTGGACTAGAGACCGGCGATCTTGGCCCAGGATCTTATGGAGCAGCCTTCCACGACTTCCCCACATCCGAAGGTTCCACATACAATCAATTCAAAAACATTATAGAACAAATAAAAGAATTTCCTCATTTACGAACCCATTTCATCACACCTTGGATACCTCAATACACTATTCGTGGTGCAGGAAAACAACAAAAAGTCGTCGTTGCACCATGCCACGGCTGGATTCACTTGAGAATTTTGGATAATAAACTAACTCTGCATATGATCCAACGTTCTGGCGATGTGCCAGTAGGAGTACCAGCAAACATGATCCAATACGCTGCCCTACTCATGGCTATTGCACGGGCAACCGGTACTGAGCCTTATGAATACATCCACACTATTTCTGATGCTCATATTTACGTAGATCAAATACCAGCCGTAGAAGAAATGCTTCGTCGTGAGCCAAAATCTTTCCCTACAATGATCATAAATTCTGACAAAAAAGATTTGTTTGATTTTAGAAAAGAAGATTTCACTCTTTCAGATTACGCTCCACACCCAGGCATCAAAGGTATACCTGTGGCAATATAATATGAAAAAATTTATTATCTTGGATAATGTAAGACGAAAAGATCAGACTGAGGTTATGAATGAAATAGCTGATCAAAATCATTGTCCTTTTTGTACAGAAAATCTACTGAAATATCACAAAAATCCTATTTTAAAAGAAGGTAAATATTGGATTCTCACTGACAACCAATGGCCTTACGAAAAGATCAAACATCAGTTACTAGCTATATACAAGACTCACATAGAACATATCTCTGAGATGGATCCAGTGGCTGGCACTGAACTTATAGAAATGTTCCAAACTGAAGCAGTAAAAAGGAACATACCCGGCGGAGGTATCGCTATTCGTTTTGGTAGCAATCCAGAACATGGTTCATATGGCAATAGTGTCCTACATCTTCACGCTCACCTTATAGAACCAGATTTAGAAGCACTAGCCCCAGAGGAATCTTGGAAATTCAAATTTGGTCAACCGAAAAATTATAAGAAGGGTTAGTTTATTACTAAATTGACAACCACTTAAACCTATTATAAGGTTGTTTTGGACGTTACAACAATCAGAAGAAAGAGAGATAGTTATGGAAATACAAAATCCGTTGTTATCAATACCAGGAATTGATCGGATGGACATAGGCTCACTACTCTTTGTAGGAAGCTACAAATACTATTGCCTCATGGTCAAAAACTTACAGGAAGGGATTTGTCCATTCTGTCAGATTGATCACAAAATCAATGAAATCCTTTATGAAAACGATTCGTGGAGGGCGTGGGTTAATCCTGTCCTAGGAAAAAAGAATACCGCACTTCATTTAGTTATTCCTTGTAAGAGGCACATTACTCATGTAAGACAATTGAGGCGTGATGAAGGTGCTGATTTAGTGGATGTGTTTAATTGGGCAGACATAGAATTCGAACTACCTGGTGGCGGTGTCACAATGCGATTTGGAGATCCACTATTCAACGCTGGCACCATTCGTCATCTTCATTGCAACATCCAAGTACCAGACGGTAATGGAAAATTGGAAGTGACCTTAGCAAAAGATAAAGATAAGATTCTTTGGCACTGGAAAGTCGTTGCGATTTACGAAAAAATGCGTTTGGGAACGCCTTTTGAATCACTTTCTCCAGAAGAACAAGAACTGGTCAAAGATCGTCTCGGTTAATAATTAGCAAACAGAACAACAAACGGTCACTTAATTGTGGCCGTTTTCTTTTGTCTCCACAAAAATAATTTCAACCCCCCTACTTTTGAGTATTCTATCCGCATCCAAGACTCCATAACCATCAGCGTAATAAAGTTTTTTGATTCCAGAATAAGCGATCATCTTCGCGCAAGGAGGACAAGGAAAAGTTGTTGCGTACATCTCTGCACCTTCCAGAGAGACTCCTTCTCTGGCGGCTTCAGCGATCAGACCCGCCTCAGCGTGAAGAACTGTAGATAATTCAACATTTACACCTTTATGAAAATCACTCCTAGGATCACCTTCAACATAAGGCATAAATTCTGAAGGTACAGAATGATTATGATTCATAAATAATATTTTTCCATCCTTAACAATCGCCGCACCTATCTGTCTCCAAAAATCCGAGCTCTTTTCAGCTTCTTTTCGTAGAAGCTTAATCATTTGCTTATCGGAATCCTTAACTGAAATCTTCTGATCTATCTCAACGGGGTGACCTTGGCTTGATTTATGCTTATCCCATCGCAAAAATATCGTATCAAAAACAACTTTTGAATCAGGTAAAAATTTACCTTTCAAATCTCTCATAACTTCATCATCTGGCATTATTATTTCTCTATTTCCTTTAGAAATTTTATCCCAATCACAAGATTCAATAATTTCAATCTTTTTGAACCTATGCCACGATTCCAAAGAAGTCTTTACAACCTCTACGGGCAAAGCTCTTATATCTTTCACCAAAGGTACAAACTCTTTTGTTATTTCATTACCGAGAATATACAAAGTTTTGGCTTCCAAATGATTTTCAAAAAATCTTCTATAGCCTTCATGTAAAACTGGTACGTACGCAACAATTACTACTTCTTTTTTTGAAGTAGTAATCTTTTTAACCTTTAGATTATTTCTTTTTACCGGCATTTTTTGGATATCCGAGAGCAGAACTGATCATATCTGCCAATTTTGGTACTATAGCCTTTTCAAACTTCTTGGCGAGCTTGAGTTGAAGAAGTCTAATCTTGGCACTAGTAGAAGTTGTAGCCATTGGCGCCAACGTAACGACTTTTCCACAATATGAACTCATCTCTTTTACTTCTTCTTTTGAATATTTCTCCAAAGTTTCTTTTGTAATAATCAAAACGTCTGGCTCAACCGTCTTGATGAGATGCCACCTAGGAACATTAAGCTCCTTCAAAGTGACAATATCTACAGAACGAAGATGCGTAACCATTTCCAAACGCTCAGTTTGAGGCACAATAGGGCGATCTGGACCTTTTCTAGCTTTTACCTTCTTATCACTATCTACACCAACAACCAACAAGTCTCCATGCTTCCTAGCTTCTTCAAAATATCTAGCGTGACCGATATGAGCCATATCATAAGTTCCTTGAGTAAGGACTATCTTGAGGCCTACACCCTTACAATGATCTACGAGTCTCTTTAGATGATTGTAATCCGGCACAAAGCGATCCTTGAAATTAGAACCTAGCGCGAATATTCCTCCTCTGGTAACAAATCCTTTTTTAGTCATTCTAGAAGTATAATCTACGAGGACAAGAATGCAATCATGACAAGTTCAAAAATTCATATCTAAATGATAAGTATTAAAATCTATGTAATGTTATAATCTTTTTATGAAAACCTTCATCATTTCCGCCTTGACCGCCGACGGCTTCATAGCCAAAAATCAGACGCATGCCGCAATGTGGACCAGCAAAGAAGACAAAAAGCGCTTTGTTGAGATAACCAAGCGCGCTGGTGTAATGGTCATGGGCCTCAATACTTGGCAGACACTAGGCAAACCACTCAAAGATCGTCTGAATGTCGTCTACTCCCCTACAGAAATACCAACCATGCCTGGGATGGAGATCACGGCACTTCCACCAACAGAACTTCTAAAGAGTCTAGAAGCTCGTGGCTTCAAAGAAGTTGCCATCTGTGGTGGTACAACGATTTATAATATGTTTATGAAAGCTGGTCTCGTAAGTAAACTCTATCTAACCATTGAACCAGTACTTTTTGGCGAAGGTATGAAATTATTCAAAGAAGATCTGGATTTCAAACTAAAACTTTTGAATTGCGAAAAAACTGAAGGAGGAACGTTGCTGTTGGAGTATGAAATAGTAAATTAGAATTTTGAGTGCAAAGTTAAAAGTGCAAAATGCAAAGTTTTAGTGAAAAATTGTTAAGTTTCCTTAACTATTCACTAATAACTACAATTTTGCACTTTGCACTTTTAACTTCTAACTAAGTGAACTTACTTCACATCCACACCCATTGATCTAGCTGTACCGGCAATAATCTTTGAAGCTGCTTCAACTGTATTTGCATTCAAATCTTGCATTTTCTTTTCTGCAATTTCTTTGATCTGAGCCTTTGTAATAGTACCGACTTTACTCAAGTTTGGCTTTCCAGAACCTTTGTCTTTCTTGATAGCTTTCAAAATGAGACTAGAAGCTGGAGGAGTCTTCAAAACGAAAGAATATGAACGATCATCGTAAACTGTGATGAGAACTGGAATCATATCACCAATCTTGTCTTTGGTAGCATCGTTGAACTTCTTGGTAAAATCACCAATGTTGACGCCGGCCTGACCCAAAGTTGGACCCAAAGGAGGGGCTGGGGTTGCTTTCCCTGCTGGAGCTATCACTTTAACTTTTTTGATTATTTTTTTGGCCATAAATTCAGTTTTGCTATCCTACTACATGTTATCTGTTAAATCAAACTCTTTTAAATCACCTCTTGATTATTGGTGTTTGGTTATTGGTTACTCTCTACACTTTCTTTACTTGCAAAAAGTCCAATTCAACCGGTGTTTCTCGTCCGAACATTGAAACCAAAACCTTAACTTTACCTCTTTCTGTATCAACTTCTGCAACCTTACCTTCAAAATCTTTGAACGGACCATCAGAAATCTTGACCAAATCTCCATTTGTAAGATCAATGGAATGTTGAGTTGTACTCTTCTCCATTCTTGAAAACAAAGTCTCAACCTCTTTTGGATCCAAAGGAACCGGAGAAACTCCTGCACCAACGAAGCCTGTAACACGTGGAGTATTTCTGACCACATACCAAGAGTCATCAGTTACTATCATGTCCACGAGAACATATCCTGGATATATCTTCTCTTCCTCTTCAACACGCTTACCAGCTTTGACTTTGATCTTCTTTTCGGTTGGAACAATGACAGCAAAAATCTTATCTTCCATTCCTAGAGATTCTATACGCTGTTTCAAGTTACGTGCAACCGCGTTCTCATAGCCCGCATACGTATGTATTGCGTACCAACTTCTTTCACCTGTTGTGTGTTGTTTGGTCATGATTAATTAAGATTAAAGTATCTTTTTAAGCGTCCCTAAAGACATGTGGATATCTTGTGGATTTCGCAAAGACTTAGAATAATAGCGTAAGTAATCTTTCAAAAACGAAATCTGATACGCCGAGAACAATTGAGACAGCTAGAGAAACGGCAATAACCAAGACTGTAAACCTTATGGTTTCTGCTCGTGTTGGCCAGTTGACGTGATTCATTTCGGCCCTTGTATCCTTGATATATTCAGTAATTTTCATAATTTGTATTAAAAAACCCCTGTTGGGGACTACCTGTGTATAGTATATCTTGGGGGTGGTAAAGTCAAGGAGAATAGATTGACTTTTCATCAATAAGAGGTAATCTCTGAATTAGATAGTAAACACAACTAAATAACATTATGCCAACACTTATTCAACTAATCATCGTTGCGAGATTCGATGACACTAAAAAAGTACTCACCAGAATAGGAAGAACCCCGTTTCCACTTCCAGTCGAATGTGCTCCAACCCATGAACAAGATATGGATATGTGGGTTGAAGATGTACACGACGCAGTCAACATGGAATTGGGCCGGCGCGTTGGTTTTAAGATTATGTCGGAATGTAAAAATACCCCTTTACTACGACACTACACAAGAAAACGAACGGAAGTATTTGCCTTCAAAGCAAACTTCCATTCAGAAGATATCGGGATTGACCCAGAAAAAACTTCTGTATTTACTTGGAGTACCGCTAAAGATATCCGTGAGATGAATTTTGGAGAAGAATCAGATCGAGTAACCTTACTCCTTGCCTTGTCTCAATAACTAGAAACCTATAATCAAAATCAGTGCCACCAAAGAGTGGCACTTTTTTATATATCTAAATTTCTCATAAATATAGAGTCAAGGATTCTTGTTCATATATTTTCTTCGTCACCACATCCCCCCTCCCGGGGGAGGGGTACCTAACGACTTTCCTAACCTGATACCCCGGGGGTATCAATATTTATATTTGGCATACGACCTCGCCCCGCCGACTTCTTCAAAAATCCCCCTCCCTCGCAGGCTTCTTCAAAAAAATTCCTAACTACAATTACGCAATTTCCATACGTCACCGCACTTGCCCAAAAATTTCCCTTCCTCACCAAGAGAAACAGCGAATGATCAAATCCGCTGTTTTTTATCTTATGAGAATTTTTTACTTATCAGATCTTTCTATTTTAATACCGAACTTTTCCACCATTTCCCCAGTCCAGCAATAACTCCACCAAATCTTAATACTACTTAATCTCGTAAGTAATAGAAACACTATTCGTAACCTTCTGCTCACCTACTGGTATCTCAGGCGAAGCTGAAGAAACCTTTGCAGACATCATGTCTCCACCCATTCCATAAATAGGACGTGGGTAATTACTATTATTTTCAGAGAAACTGGTAATACGGACTAGAGAAACACCGAGTTGCTTTGCTAACTCCTTGGCCTTTGATTGAGCATTGGCGATAGCTTCTGCTCTTGCTTTAGCTTTTACAACATCAGGTTCATCAACTGAGAATGAGAGGTTGCCAATATTTTGAACACCCAAAGTCCCGATAGAAGTGAACAACGTTCCAGCTTTCTTCAAATCACGGACTTTGACCACGATGCTCTGACTGACTTCATAACCAGTCAAAATAGATTTTGAAGGAGGACAACTATAGGTTGAACAGACACTACCCTGATATTCATAATGAGGATTTATAGAATAAGATTGAGTCTGAATATCTTTATCAGCGACACCACCATCACGGATTGCTTTCAAAGCAGAATTCATCTTTGCCGTTGCTTGATCTTGAGCATCAGCTACAGTCTTGGCAGTCTCGGTTACACTAAATGAGAATGTGGCAATATCGGGAACAGCGATAGCGTCACCAGTACCTTCAACAGTAATAGTATTGGTAACAATTGGGTTTGGACTAACGTAAAAGATAGATTTGATTTCTTTAACAGAAACAACTATCAAAAAGATAGTTAACAAACCAAAGACCCCCATTAACGACTTCCATAATTTTTCAGGAATATTCATATTATTTGTATTTAGTGATTAATCAACTTATATTATCGCCTTGTTAGGTTTTGAGCAAGAATAATGCAAATACCAACAGACTAAACTTTTTTGCACAAATCCAACAAGTTTTCAAAAAGGGATAGCACGGTCATCGGTCCTACCCCACCAGGAACAGGTGTAATAGCCGAAACTTTGCCTACAACATTTTCAAAATCAACATCACCATAAAGTTTCTTGTTAGGGATTTCATCATCAAGCTTTTTACCCTCAACTGTATTGATACCAACGTCAATGATAATTTGCCCAGCTTTTACATGCTCAGCTTTTATGAGACCTTGCTTACCAACAGCAACAATGACTACATCTGCACTTTGTGTTTCTTTGGCAAGATCGGGAGTTTTACTATGACAAACTGTAACTGTAGCATTTTCATCCAGACACATAGCGGTGATAGGTTTCCCTACCAAGGTTGAACGTCCAACTACTACGACTTTCTTGCCAGAAAGCCCTATCTTATATTTTCTCAAAAGTTCACGAATACCCCTAGCTGTTGCCGGCATGATAGCGTTTTCATTACCATCCAACCAACGTTTTACGTTGTGAGCAGTCAGAGCGTCTACATCTTTATTTGGCAAAATAGTATCAATGACGACATCACGATCAATTTCTGAAGGTAAAGGTAATTGAACAATAATTCCATTTACAGAAGCATCTTCATTGTTCTTTTTTATAATATCTACAAGTTCGTCCTGTTTTATATTTTCGGGCACTTGAATATGCTTCGTATTTACACCGATCTTTTCAGCAAACGATTTTTTGGATTTTATAAATGAAGTAGAATCAGCTCTTTCTCCAACTTGAATAATGACTAAACTTGGCACAAAAGAAAGCTCCGTAACTCTTTTAGCGAGTTCTGGTATAGCTTCGTCGCGAGTTTTCTTTCCATCTAAAATAATAGCTGACATACAAAAAAGCATAGCATATTAGACGAATATACTTAAATATCACCTATTTTGCACTCCATCTAGCAAATATTCCACAAGGAAGCAATCTTGGCTCAGATAATTGAGAATCAGTGTTTTCAGATGTGACAGAATTTTGTCCTTCTTTTATAACAAGTTCCCCTATTTCTATAGAGCCACCATATTTTTCAACCAATGGTAAAAGAATATTTTCATAAGCAACTGCAGAGTAACCTGCTGAATAACCATTGATAAGGAAAAAAGAAGGTTTATCTTTTAGAATTTTGAAACAATCTTTTACAAGTGGTAAAAAGTTTTCTTCAATTTTCCATAATTCATTGTCTGGACCATGACCAAAAGCTGGTGGATCCATGATGATACCATCATATTTTCTATCACGCTTTATCTCACGAGAGACGAAAGCCCTAGCATCATCCAATATCCAACGGACTGGCTTTTTGTCCAAACCGGAAGCTTCGGCATTCTCACGAGCCCAAGCGATAGCGGACTTTGAACCATCTACATGAACAACTTTCGCATCTGCCCTAGCACAAGCCAAAGTAGCTCCACCTGTATAACCAAATAGGTTTAAGACTTCTAGCTCTGCCCCTGCGACAGAATTTTGCACTTTCACTTTTGATTCAGCAGAATCACCTACTGGGTCACTTTGCACTTGTTCTTTGAGCCATTCCCAATTGACCGATTGCTCTGGAAACAGACCAACGTGCTTGAAAGCTGTTGGTTTTATAATAAACTTGAGACCACCCAATTCTATAGTCCACTTATCTACCATTCCTTTTGAAAGTGACCAACCAGAACCTTCTTCCCTAGTAAAAGATCCATTGGCTTTTTTCCATTCTGATATATCCAATTTTTTACTCCACAAAGCTTGTGGGTCAGGACGTGACAAAACAATTTTGCCAAATCGTTCCAACTTCTCTCCATCTCCAGAATCAATAAGCTCGTAATCAGAGCTTGGTTCTGTCACAAGAATGTTGGATTTTTTCATATTATTTTTCTTGATATTTTCTAAAGATTTCCATAGCTACTGCAAACAAGACCGTAGAAGTAAAAGCTGAACCCAGACAATACAAGCAATATGAATGAATTACGAAAACTTGTATATATACGAACCACATAGAAGCCACTAAACCAAATACCGTGAGCAAGAGAGTCCATTTTAATAGCCAAGTCTTCTTACTTTCTAGATATCCGAAGACTCCAATAAGGACAATAAGATAGAAAATAGAACCCATCAAAGAGACTGGTATACCGAGGACTACTGAATATGAACTAGTGAGAACAAGATCACAACCAGCAGTAATAGAACATGGCGGTATACGTCCTTGATAATGTTCCACCGTCAAATAACTTGCATCAACAAAACCGAGCAAAGCTATAATCAAAAGAAATATGATTATATTATTTGGTACTGCCTGAAGCGGATTTTTCAATAATTGTTTTAAATTCATCATATCCTTGTGGGTTTGTTATCGCTTTTCCGTTGACAAAGAAGGTTGGAGTAGAATTTATTCCAATACGAACACCTTCATCGGAATCATTATTAATATGTGCCTTCAAAGTAGAACTTGCCATATCAGCTTTAAACCTTTCTACATCAAGTCCCAAATCTTTTGCATATCCGACAAATGTTAGACTTGCATTTTCCAATTCTGACCATTTGTCTTGGTTTTCAAACAAGAGTTTGTACATCTCAAAAAATTTGCCTTGAACATTGGCGGCTTCTGAAGCTAAAGAAGCTGAGATAGCATTTTGATGTTGTGACAATGGAAAATGTCTGTATACGAACTTGATAGGAACAGTCGTGCTAGCCAAAAGCTTTTCAACAACATAATAGTAAATTCCGCAAGCAGGACATTGAAAATCACTATACTCAATGATCGTAACTGGCGCATTCTCTGGTCCTAGAACATGATCTGCACTACTCACAGGTGCTGGTGTACCCAAACTCTTTCCAGGAACAACTACGGGCTTATTCATGGAAACAACAAGCCCCCAGATGATGAGTCCCAATATAATGATGAAACTAGCCCAAAAAATGTATCGTTTTGTATTCATGGAGCAAGTTTAAAGGAGAAATGGAGGTTAAGCAAGTTGCGTGTCATTACAACAAGTGCAAAGTGAAAAGTGCAAAATGCAAAGTTTTAGTGAAAAATTATTAAGTTTCCTTAACTATCAACTAATAACTACAACTTTGCATTTTGCACTTTTCACTTTGCACTAAAATGACGCCTGAGCAAACCTTAGGAGTAAATAAATACCGGTGAAATTCATAACTAAAGAAATTGGTATCAAAATAGAAATTTTTGTTCTGGAAAGACCGAGTAATGTCAGACCGAATTCGTCGGGTAATGGTGAAGCGATTATCAAAGCTCCCAAGATTGGCGATAACCATTTCATAAAACCCAAATGAAAAGAACTTAAAATATGCTTCATTACAGAAGGTTTGACCGAAGCGATAACATCATCAGCGAACCTATCACGAATGAAAAAGAAAAGGATGAGATCTCCACACATTGCACCTAGAGCTCCCCAAAAAGCTACCGTCATAGGAGAAATGCTGGAAATACTGACCAAAGCCACCGAAGCTGGAGCGATGGTGAAAACTGAAGTAAAAAATATTCCAGCCAAGAAACTTGAAATGATTTGATTTCCAATACTATTTACCAACCAACTTATTATCCCCAGATTTGCCATACTAAAAGCGATGACAGCACCGAGAAAAACAAGTGTAAAATCCTTTGTAAGTTCTTGTCTAGCTTTATTCTTTTTTATTCCTGAAGATTTCCTCATAAAAAATTATAAACCTTGAGTTAAAGAAACAATCTTGTAACCTTGCGATTCAATATTTGAAAAAACTTCATCCAAAATATCCCCTGTAATATTGTCCCCTATGTGCATAAGATAAATATTACCCGGAGCCAAACTTGAAGCAATCAGATTTTTTACTTCGTCTTTGGTCTTTCCTTCTTTCTCCAACCAATCCATAGCATCTATAGTCCAATAAACCGATTGATAACCATCTCTGAACATCTCGGTTATTACCCTACCATCACGATCGCCGTAAGGTGCTCGGAAATATGGTCCTGAAGATTTACCGATTGTTTGCTCTAGTATCTGATCCGTCTTTCTCATTTCCAAAGAAATTTCTTTACTAGAAATTTCCGTCAGATGTGGATGGTCATAAGTATGACTAAATATTTCATGCCCTTCTTCATTTATCTGTTTTGTTATAGCTTGATGAGCTTCTATGAATTTACCTGTAAGAAAAAAAGTTCCTTTTACTTTATGCTTAGCCAAAGCTCCCAAAATTTTACGAGCAGACAAGATACCATCTCCCCCATCAAAAGTAAATATAACTTGTCTTTTTGAGACATCTCCTCTGACTATCTCTCTGGAAGAAACGGCGCGTGGAATTATTTTTTCAGGAACAAAGACCTCTGGCCTTTCCGAAAAATTGCTCCAGATTACCAAAAAAGAAAAAAGAAAGGTCATTAAAATAGATAACTTGGTCTCTGGCGTAACAATAATCTTTTCGTTTTTCTGTTCTGGTGGCATGAGAAAATGGTGAGTACCATTCATTATAACAGACGCGCGTACGTATTGTTTTCCACATGAGACTTTGATGGATTCGACCGACTCTTGCTTTTTATTTTTTTATCAATAGTATTGACTACAACGTATCTCATGTGGGATATACAAAGTACAACAAAAACAACCAAAGGATAAAAACTATGGCTCATATACCTCAATCTGTTTTAGACAGACAACCGGACCTAGAAGGTCTCAAACTCCTTAATCGCGGTAAAGTCCGTAATTCGTACGAACTTCCGGGCCACCCAGACAAAATGCTAGTCGTCGCTTCGGATCGTTGTAGTATTTACGATTTCGTGTTGCCGACGTTAGTACCAGAAAAAGGTCAAAACTTGACCGCATTAAATCATTTCCAGACACGGATAATCAATCCTTTCTGCAATACCGATTTCGTGGCCTGTGGCAAAGACATGAATCAGTATCTTCCAAAAAATCTCCGTGATAATCTGGAACTTCAAAAACGGGCAACAGTGGTAAGGATACATCCGGCGCCCGAAGTTGAAGATATTGTCCGCCTTGTTATGGCTGGAAGTGGCTGGACAAGCTACAAACAAAATCAGACCATATGCGGGCACCGTTTACCGCCAGGGATTAAAGAAGGAGACCTGCTCCCTTACCCTATCTACGCCCCAACTACCAAAGCAAAAGTTGGGCATGATGAACATATGCTGGTCAACGATGTGATCAAAAAATATGGCTTCATGCGTGAACGTTTGGCCCTGCAAGCAGCTTGTGCCATCGCCGACCACGCTTTGAAGTGTGGTATCAGAATGTTTGATACAAAGTTTGAGTTCAGTGGAGAAACAATCGTTGATGAAAGAGGAACTCCAGACTCAAGTCGTTTCGTCGACGAAAAAGAATGGCAGAAGGCACAGAAAGAAGGAAAGCTTCCACCATCTCTCGACAAACAATATGTGCGGGAGTGGGGTAAAAAAATGGGTATTGATAAACGCAACCCTTTGAATCCCGAAGATATCGCCTTCGTCGATTCCGTGAAAGTTCCTTCGGATGTGGTTCATGCGACCACGCTCATATACCGTTACATCTTCTGGAGATTGACTGGTATGCAGATTGAAGTCTATCAAAATAACTTCATGGGTATCAATTCAACTGTAAAAGTACCGCGAATTGAAGTCATCGTCGGTAGTGAAAGTGACCTGTGTCAAACTGGAACTGATATGGTTTCCATTTCGGGCATATCCGACACTCACCTGAGTATTATCAGTTGCCATCGCAACCCCGACGAACTTCGGAAATTCCTCAAAGAAAAAGCTTCCAAAGCTGACGTGTTCATAGCTGGAGCTGGTATGGCAGCCGCTTTGCCTGGAATAGTGAAAGCTGAATTGTGCGCACTTGGACACGTTCAGATCCCAGTCATTGGCGTAGCTTTCAAAGGAAAAACGGAGCAGGATGACCAAGCAGCAAAACTCTCTATTGAATGTTTGCCTGGTCAACCGGTAGAACTCGATCCTGATGGTAGAGCCTACTTTGGACCAGAAGGATTTCTGAAGGCTTGTAAATCAGCCGTCAACGATGAATTTCTGCCGAAAACTAGGTCCAATAAACCAGCACAAATTCATATCAATGCAATTAGTTAAAACTAAAATCAAACCCACTCGAAGAAATTCGGGTGGTGTTTTTTATACAAAAATTTGACAAAAGATAATAAAAGAATAGTCTTTCATTGGAGATAAGTGAAAACTCAACAAAGGAAAAAGTTCTATGAAAAAAATAAGAAATGCGCTCTTATCTGTATTCCATAAAGATGGAATTACTGATTTCGCGCAAGAATTGGTAAAACTCGGATTCGTCATATACGCCTCTGGTGGTACAGCCAAACACTTGAAAAAGGATGGTATTGAAGTTGTGGATGTTGCCACCCTGGTCGGCGGAGAAGCCATTCTTGGGCACAGGGTAGTTACCCTATCACGCGAAGTTCATGCCGGACTGTTGGCAAGAAACATTGAAGATGACTTGAATGAGCTCTCTCGTCTACGTATCCCCTTCATTGACCTTGTCTGCGTGGATTTGTATCCACTCAAACAAGAGATAGCCAAACCGGATAGTACGCTCATGAAAGTGATTGAGCAGACTGATATCGGTGGTCCAACAATGATTCGTTCTGCCGCAAAAGGTCAACGTATTGTCGTCTGCGATCCAAACGATCGTGAACGAGTCATCCAATGGTTCAAAGCTGGAGAACCTGATGGAAATTTCATTGAAGAATTGGCATCCAAAGGCGAATACACCATCAGCAAATACTGCATGGACTCAGCCCGTTTTCGAAGCCAAGGAAAATACCACGGGATCTTCGGTGAAAAAGTTGATACTTGTAAATACGGTGAAAATGCCTGGCAGGCACCGGCACACCTATATTCGACTGGCACTTCCGACCCACTTGCCCTCGACAAATTTATTGTAATCGAGGGTACGCCTCCAAGCTACAACAACTGGTGCGACGTTGATCGTCTACTCCAAACAGCGACTCATATCGCTGAAGGATACGCAATCAACGAAGGTGTCGGCACAGCAATCGCTGTTGGTGTGAAGCATGGAAATTCATGTGGTGCATCTGCTGGACCAGATCGAGCTGAAGTAGTAAAGAAGATGATGACGGGCGACCCATTGGCTATCTTTGGCGGACTCGTCATGACAGACTTCGAAGTAGACGAGGCTTTGTGTGAGTCGCTTATAGGCAAAATGTTGGACGGTATCATCGCTCCAGCTTTTACTGAAGGTGCTGTCGCGTTACTTCGTCGCAAAGGTAATAAATGCCGATTCATCATCAATCCAGCACTAAACGAACTTGTCGGAAATCTGGATCGAACACCTCGTTTCCGTTTCGTTCGTGGCGGATTCTTAGTACAGCCAAACTACACATCTATTCCCGATTTTGAGCGAGGAGAGATTATGAGGCACGGAAAAGCAACTCCTATGCAAGAATGCGATATGATGCTCGCTTGGGCGATTGGCTCAACAAGTAACAGTAATACTATTACTCTCGTTAAAAACGAACAACTCATCGGTAACGGTGTTGGTCAACAAGACCGTGTCGGTGCAGCCAAGCTGGCAATAGAAAGGGCGATTCGTTCAAAGCATAACACCCAAGGTGCAGTAGCTTATAGCGATTCGTTCTTCCCTTTCCCAGACGGTCCACAAACACTCATTGATGCTGGAGTCAGAGCAATCCTAACATCAAGCGGTTCAGTGAAAGATCAAGAGACAATTGATCTCTGTACCAAAAACGGAGTCGCTCTTTACATGCTTCCAGATTCTATCCTCCGAGGATTCTTTGGACATTAAAACAAAAACTCAAATGCCGTACCCATAAACAGGTACGGCATTTTTTATACAAAAATCCCCCGAGTTTCCTAGGGAGATTTGTGACAAGATATTCAATCACTTGATTTGGTAGCAAGACGAACACATTGTGCACTACCAGAATCCGTACAGACATATATAAGACGAACAATCACTTTATCACCGATCTTAAGTGGTGGCGCCGTAGATGAAGGAAAAGCGATACGAGTAAAAGTTTTACCTTTATCATCTGTGAAAGTCACTTCAATAAAACCTGCGACAGAATTGGTTGAGCCACGAAAAGATGGTAGATCAATCACCTTTTTCACTGTTCCATACTTGGTTCCCCAATATTCCAAAATATCGCCGTTACCAGATTTAACAGTAGCATAAGGATTTTTATTCCAATCACCTGCACATCCAGCAAGAAACATACAGATACTAACAAGGAACATTCTCATAATTTTCCTTTCTATTTACTAACCTAACAAAACTATATACCCACAAGACCGGTGAGTCAAAGGACAAAAAATGGCATTCCTAGGAACTAAACGTAGTAACAAATCCCTCCAATTTTTTAGCTAACATTTTCTCATTATCTCCTCCTGTAGATAATGTTTTATGCATTTCATTTAAAACTTGTCCCCTATGTATACTATATTTACCACTCTCTTTGATTAACCTCTCCTTGATTGAATTATAATAAGACATCAACTGTGGATCAGTAGTTATAGCCTCTCTTATTCGTAATAATTGTTCACCTGTAATACCACCGAGCAAACCTTCAGTTGGCGGTGTCGCCAAATCATTGATAACTTCTTTCTCTGGCGAAATCTGACCATGACCTTCTTCAAAAACTGGTTCTGATTCATTTTTTGGTAAATTTTCCATATGTAAGAATCATATCAAATTAAAAAGCCGACAACAAATGTCGGCCTAAAGGTTACCAGCGAAAAAATCGAAAATCTTCACTGGTAATTTGTCTTGGAATATTCAATCTTCTTTTAACGTATTCCTCGCCACCATTTTCCAAAAAATGTCTCATTAATTCCTCATCGTTGGGTTCATGTCTCAGAGCCCGCCAAGCGAAGAAACGATTTACGTTACTCTGTGCTTCCCGTACAACTTCTTGGAAGATCTGATCTACAAGCATAGAACACCTCCAAGGTAATTATATCTCTCTTACACCGATTCTGGATTACAAAAGTGGATAAGTATTGATCATCCAAATAGTGTAATTCAAAAACATGGCAACACCTGTAAGATAACTCAAAGATTAAGGATTAACTATAAAATTAAGGTACTGACTCACTTCTTTGTTGATGTCATACTCTTGTGCACAAACTGAATTTATACTGATCAAACTACAATAAAGCGTAACCTGTAATCTATATGTATCTTTAACTAAAGGAACATTAAGGTGCCACACTTGCGCATTTGGGTTATAAGTAGCATTACCAGACCAAACTCCTTGCCCGTCGTTGTTATATAACCTAGCTTGCACATTAAAACCTTTTGAATTATCAGCTGGTGTTCCATCACCATTTTCTGTCTCAATATTCAAATTCATAGACTCCCCTACTCTGTAAGAATCCATAGCTCCCATTATTGATTTAATAACAAATGGCTTATCTGCCCTTTGACGTAATGGTGCTGAAGATTTTATCGTAAACACATCACTTGTATAACTATATCTCCCAGCGTAACTCAATAGCTTTATTCGGTATTGTCCTGGGTAAACAGTAAGGTTATTTGGAATAACATAATCAAATCTAGCATTCGTAATATTCTTATCATCCAAACTAGCTCTCTTGTATATTTGCATACCACCAATCTTTGAATCATCACCTGAAACAAGTTGGATCGTAGACACGTCAATAAGTTCTGGATTCCATTTGATAGTAATAGGATTTCCTAAAATAAAAGAGTCTCCAAATTTTGGCGAATCAATTACAGCTAATCCTGTCTGTTCATTTATATTTTGAACATTCAAATAAGGAGCTTTACCA
The DNA here is from genome assembly GCA_041666915.1 of Candidatus Paceibacterota bacterium. Taxonomy (NCBI): domain Bacteria; kingdom Bacillati; phylum Minisyncoccota; species Minisyncoccota bacterium. Next base: position 28,545 of record JBAYFZ010000004.1, on the reverse strand, counting down.
CGAGGTGGCATTTCACTATTAGTAATATCCGTATTAACTGAAATGGTGGTGACAACTTTATTAGGATTATAATAATAAATTGCACAACCAATAATTAACGCAACAATTACAATCAATAATAAAACGATGAGAGTTTTTCTATAATTTTTCATGCACCAATTGTAACATTTATAAAATAAAAAAAGACAAACCGCAGAGAGTAATCTCTACGGTTGTTTGAATACAATTTTTTTCTACCACTTAATTTGAATAGCGCTCATGAGTGTGAGGCGTTTGTATTGAGCAGGGATATGAAGATCTCTCCGCGTTTGTTGACTAATTGCTATATCCCCAGACAAAACATAGAGCTTCCCGCCACCATTCGGAAATTGTTCGCTCTCGTCCTTCCAGAAACCGCTACCGCTTTCCCCATTCACACTTTCATACAACATGACGTAGAATGCATTTGTAACCGAGTTTACAGCCTCACCCACTATTTCAAACTGCTCACCAGTTGTAACCGAGGTTACCCTGAAAGGAGTTACGGAATTGAGACTGAAATCATGTTGTGACGGAGATGATGCAGAGATAATAACCTTCGATGTTCGGGAAATTTGTCCAGCATCACCTATATAACAGATTGCAATGTCTTGAATTCCTTTCGGCGACGATGACGTCCTCAGACTATCGAGGACGACTCTGGAAAGATGCCCTTGTGAGGTAAAACCACTTGGTCCAAGCACATGATAATCATAAAAATCGGAACCTGGATCGGTCTCCGAAAAGAGATGACTAGCCGTAACAATAAAAGAGGGTTTTTCATCCTTACCGAGCACCATCGTACCACAAGCGGCGGCATACTTTCCTTTACTGAAATAGACCGGACGAAGTAATTGGTGGACGTTAGTCGACGATTTATGATTGAGATTATAATCGTATCTTGCTTGCAACTCCTCTTGCGAATGATTTATTGTGTCTGGTTCTTTTGTGAACCAAAAAAATATAACTGCAGCCGTGGACACAACCATAATCACTGAGACAAATCGCCAAAAATTGGACTTATTTCTTTTCTTTTTCTTCACATTAACCTTTCTACGTTATTGGTTTACATTATGTCTATGTACAAAATTTTACTAACCGTATCATTATTAATATAACTTGTCAAATCAGAATCGGTGAATTCTTATTCTAAATACAACAAAGCTTGCAAGCTAATTCACTTTAAACATGTCAAAAATCACTTAAAAAAGTGACAAAAAAGTAGCTAAATATTGATCATCCAAATAGTGTAATTCAAAAACATGGCAAAACTAACCCATAGAATGTAAGGTATCAATAAATACGCTGCTGCTTTTGAAATTTTGTAGAAAGAGATGATAGTAGCGAGAATAGCCATCCAGAGGAAAAGTATTTCTATGAAAGCGCCACCGGGACTGTGGATTCCAAAAAAGATGATAGACCAAAGTGTATTGAGTACAAGTTGTCCGATAAATATAGATAATGCAATCTTCACATCTCTCCTCTCAAGTCCCTTTTTCCAAATCAAAAATGCAGCTATTCCCATAAGTACAAAGAGTGTCGTCCAAACCGGACCAAATACCCATGAAGGTGGATTGAAACTTGGTTTAATGAGAGTTGAATACCAACCCGTAACGGAAGGACTAGTAAATACTGTTCCTATAATACCAGCGAGCTCTGAGACGACTATAGCGATTATTAATTTGAGAGGATTGGAGATTTTCATCTCATAATTGTAACATTTATAAAATAAACGTAACTATAATATGAGCATATTGCACTGTTCCTTAATGAGATTCGACACAGGTATCGCTTCACTGACGTCCATAAGATTTGAGTCGGTATATCGACTTGTCGAAATCTGGGACTCAGATGGATGTAGCAACCCTAAATTGTGACCAATCTCATGAGCAAGGATAGATACCAGAGTTTCTGGAACAAACCACTCATCAGTTTTAGGATTTTGTACAGGTAAATATTTCCATGGAATAACTACGCTTTTATTAGAAGCGAAGCCAGATTCGGGTTTACCTGAAGATGTATTGATAATCCTATTTCCGATAATATAAACAACGTAATCATCTTTAGATAGACCGATCTGTTGTCTAATATCATCGATCCAAAGTGCGTCACTTTTTTGATCAGATTTAACAGATATAACACCTTCCCCATTTAATCTTGAAAACATAGAATTGAATGATCTCCCGTTTACCGTCTTGAGTGTCTTAGAATCTTCATACAATATTTTTCCTAAAGTAAAACCAACATCGCACTGACTCCAGATTCCATTGATCTTGGGAATTATCTGATTCGCAATAACATTTTCAACTACACCACTAGAAGTGCTGGTAGATTGATCACCAAACTCTGTATCCGTGTCTTTGACGATAATAAAATTTAATTTTTTAGGAGACGTAGAAGTATTTTTTCTTTGAATATTTTGTGTATAAGTGTTTACCACCTTACTCAAGTCACCATACAGTATACGTACAGGAAATGGTCTACTGGTTCTACCATTTGAGTCAACGACAGTAAACGACTCTGTAATTACATTTCGCTCATCACCAGCATTAATAGTATTCGTGATCGAACCAGAAATATCACCTTCAGTTCCGAGAGGGCGTAAATCAACATTATTTACCTTATCAGTGGATTCTAGATGCTTTATTACTAATCCAACGACATTTTTATCATAACTTCCAAAATCAATTGTACCTATCATCGTTGAGCCGAGTGGATATTGTGTCTGAAAAGATACCCCATTTATTACTGGAGCACCTTCTGGTGGCATAACGATAAAACCATATATTACGAAAGCTGCGAAAGACAATATTAATATACCTAATATAATGAGTATGACTTTTTTCATACCAAAATTATACCAAGAAAATACAACTTCTGTTAGTGTTAACTTTTATAATCATTCGACTTATTTTCACCTTGGGGTGCCTATCGGGATTCGAACCCGGACTGGAGGTTCCACAAACCTCAGTGCTAACCATTACACCATAGGCACCATATAACTAAACGCTTACAACCTATAACACACCTAACACACCACCTAACTACTCATAACTCGGTGGTACCTCCTTTATACCAGATTTATGGCTACTTAGTCGAGCCATGGCATAGAACAACGAAGAGAGCCTATTTAGGAAAGCCAGAGTTTCTGAACCAACTTTTATACTCTTTTCCTCACAAGCCCCGATCAACCTACGTTCAACCTTACGTGCCAAGGTCCTAGAAATATCCAATAATGCAGTCAGCTCTGTTCCACCAGAAATCAGAAAAGTTTTTATTGGTGGCAATTCATGTTCTATAGCATCAATCCAAACTTCCATCTCTTTCACCTTCCCTTTTGTAATCTCCTTATCCGAACCAGCCGTCTCCGCTTGAATAATGAAAAGATTATTTTGTACCCACAACATGATATCAGCAAAAGATTTTCCTTTGACTGATAAATTTTTATCGTAGGCTTTCACTTTTACCAAACCAATAAAAGAATTAAGTTCATCCAAAACACCCAACAACTCGGTCTGGCAAGAACTTTTGGAAATACGTCCGCTAGATTTGGCGAGAGTCCTCGTTGTTCCATCATCCCCTTTTCCAGTGTAAAGCATATGATAAGTGTAACTCAATAACTGTTATTTTAGTACACATAGCGACCTTTTGTATTTCATTGTAAACTATGAACTATCATGATCCCTGTAGGACGACCACAACATCTAGGTAGTAAGACTTTTATAATAATGTTTTTGAAAGGAGTAGCCCCCGGATTGGTTCTAATGATACTTGTTGTTGTTTTATCATTCTTCAAGGAAACAATCGCTCAAAACTTAATAACAAACCTTTCTCTCATGAGTGAGGCTATACCGTCACTAGGAAACATCATCTCCTCTTTTATTCCCTTACTCATCCCAGCACTATTTTTCTTAGCAGTAATATTAGGATGTCTCGGTATAATTATAAATATACTGCAATACAAATTCTTCGTTTTTACTATTGAAGAATTTGGTCTCCGACTCAAAAAAGGAGTTTTAAATATTGAAGAAATAGTCATACCCTATCGTCAGATGCAAAACATAGATGTGACTAGACCACTTATTTACAGACTATTCGGCATAAGTAGATTGGTAATATTTTCTGCTGGGCACGAACAAGTTGGTGAGCCAGAACAAACAGATACTGTCTTTGATCCGATAGATTGTGAACTAGCCCAAAAAATCCGAGAACTTCTAGGACGTCGCATCGGTGTCCAAGTCGTTGAACACGAAAGTGAAGCAGACAGAGAAAATTTTGTAGATAAAATAAAATCTATCTAATATTGTGCACGGGAGAGGACTCGAACCTCCATGCCCTAATGGGCGCTACCACCTCAAGGTAGTGCGTCTACCAATTTCGCCACCCGTGCGTACAGGGACAACTATAGCTGAAAGGGTGAATATTATCAACAAAAAAACATCGCTTTCGCAATGTTTTTTAAATATTATTTTGAAACTTCTGGAGTTACCACCGCTTCGGGTGTAGTCTCAGCAACTGCTTCAACTGAATCGCGAGTAGTCATGATACGACGCATCTTGTGACGAATCTCCTTGGCAGCCTTACGACGGATGAAATATAGTTTTGAACGGCGAACCTTGGAACGACTGACAGTCTCAATCTCATCAATCATTGGAGAATATAATGGAAATGTTCTTTCTACTCCAACACCATCAATAACTTTGCGAACTGTGAAAGTTGCGCCAGCTTCTAGACCGTGTTTGTGAGACATGATGATACCTTCAAAAGCCTGCAAGCGGAACTTACCCTTGTCTTCTTCAATCTTCTGCCAGACGCGAACAGTATCTCCAGGATGAATAGCCTGCTTTCTGCGCTCTGCGACATTGACTGTTGTTATTACCTTGGTTGCCATAGTGGAACTACCTTATCATATGGACGATAAAGATTCAATACCCAAGGCCTTCAAAGCTGTTTCAAAGTCCTTTGGTAAAGGTGCGGACACTTTGACCGTCTTGCCTTCAATGGTTACAAACTCAATAGACCTTGAGTGTAGTGCTAGACGTTCAAAACCCAAAGCTGTAGGCCTTTTTGGAGCATATAGGCTATCGGCAACCACAGGATGGTTCACCGCATTAAAGTGAACTCTAATCTGATGAGTCCTACCTGTTTTTGGTTCCACTTCTACAAATGAGAACTTCTCTTCTTTTGCATCTGGATTTTTTGGGTCTGCCCACTTGCCATTACCTTTCTTGGTCCAATATGTCTCAGCTGTTTTCATTTCTCCACGAGCACCTCTCTGTGCAGAATATTTTCTGAAGTCTCCCCCACAACGACCTATCGGTCTATTTATGGTACCAAACTCTTCTTTCATATCTCCCCAAACAAAAGTTAAATATCTTTTTGAAATTGTTCTATCTTTAAATTGTTTTTTCAAATTGGCATGACCTTCTGAATTTTTTGCAATAATAAGAACACCAGAAGTTTCCCTATCTAGTCGGTGAACAATACCTGCACGGTTTACAGGCTTGCCTTCTTGATCTGTCATAGGATCACCCACGTCGACAGTTTCTGGATAGTGCTTTACTATCCAATCTGTGAGGAATGGACCCTCTGCACGGCCATCAGAATGCACCATAAGTCCTGGTGGTTTGTCTACAACAAGGCAATCCTTGTCTTCATAGAGAATTTTGATGTTTTCTATTGCTTTATTGCTCATATCTAGAATATACGCTAATCTGTATACAAGCGCAAAGATTTGATCAAATTATGCGCGATTAGCAGGAATCACGCCTGCGCTCTTAGCTGTCTTGGTAGGTATAAGCGAGATAGCTGAAAAAATATAGTTGCAGATAGAAAATCATATCTGCGCTCTTAGCTCAGTTGGTAGAGCAGCGCTTTTACACAGCGAAGGTCGGGGGTTCGAATCCCTCAGGGCGCACTACTTCACAACCCCGTAACACACGGGGTTGTTTCCTCCTACACCAAGGTTTCGGAAGGACAAGTCGAAGTGCAAGCACAAAAAATATTTACATTAAAAAGCTGGATATGTCCCCTCGGAAGGAATCGAACCTTCATCAACGGCTTTTATGTCCGCAAAGTGACGGTGGTTCATATGAAATGACGAGTCCCCCTGGCAAGAATCGAACTTGCATCAACGGCTTAGAAGTCCGCTGCTCTATCCATTGAGCTACAAGGGGTTGTATTGAAAATAACACATTAAGTCACAAGAACCAAGGGTTAAAAGATTTTCAACTAAATGGAAGGATCTCCGGGACCATTGTAACCTTTTAATAAACCTGCTCTAATATTGGCCTTCTCTTCAAAAACTTTCAAAACACCATCCAATGTTTGCGTATCAACCATTGATGAATCTTGCGGTTTCGTAGTAGAAATTCTATTTTTTAAACTCACATCAAAATATCTATACTTTGATAAACTCAAAAATATAAGGGTGAGCATTATTATGAAAGAAATACCAACGATGATAGCCCAGTCAACATGAGAGTCTTTACCAATACGACGCCATACCGATCTGGATCCTATGACCACAGGAACTTCGGTTTTTGTTATTTTTTTGAATTTAAAAAACTTCATATTTTTATATTGACGATGGAGTTGAAGATCCTACAAGCATAGCTATCTTCATATTAAAAGATAGATTCCATATAACCTTTGAAGCTGGAGTTGACCCACTCTCATTGGAAGTGTTCGCCTTGATCTCATCTATAGATATTTTATAAGGCAGAGTTTCTGTTAGAGATAATGCTCGCATAACAGATGACCAGGAACCTTGAATAGTTATACGCATACTCAATACTCCCTCTTTACCGAGAGGAGCACCATCTAAATTATCAGAATCTATAGAACTAATAGAAACCTTGCTACCAGATTCTGTACCAAGTGCTTCAATTACTTCAATAAAATTGACGACGTGACCAGAGTCTACAAAATAATTTGGTAAACTCTTCCACCTTGAAGCCGTAGACTTGTAAGATTCAAGAAAACTTTGTTCCTGACTTTTCGTAAGAATCAAAGAGTTGGATGTAGTCTGAGCCTCTACTATCCTATCAAGGAAAACGTCTACCATATAATACATATACCCATAAACTGCCCCAGTAAAAATGACTAGAGATAATGAGAGTGCAAGAATTGTTGAGCTTCTGTTCTTCATTATTTTAATTTCTTATTAAGTTTCAACGAAAACTGAATATTAGAACTCTTTGCCAATTCAGAAACAGGAAGTTCTACTTTATTACCGACAGCCATACTCTCAAAATTACTCTTGAAAGCTAACAGAGCGTTACGTGTAGGAGATACACCTTGAATCACCATGGTAAATGTCGTGGTAGAAACTTTTGTAGCAATGAATGAATTGAACCTAACTGTCTCTCTTATACCCACTACCTCATTCACCAACTCGGATATTCTCGGAGAACCTTGTCCCTCCTTCAGAGAATTCATCATCACCAACGAACGAGCAAAACTTTGTTGAACATTTTTCAAATCATTATTATTGGATCCTTTTGAAACATCTGCTGTATTACCACCAACTTCCCTTTCTGTAGACAAAGCTCTGATGAAAGTTGGAGCAAGGAAAGCCATACCGACGAAAATCGCCAAAGAAAGAGTAAGACTCAAAACAAGTACAATACGCTTGTAATATTCTCTACGAAGTACGATTCTTTCTTGTAATGGTAAAAGTGTATGACGCATAAAATTTATAGATCCATAGCCAAACCAGCAGAAACTGAATAATCCAAAGAATCTTCCTTGGAAATCGGTGGCACATAACTATCAACCGAAAAAGCGTTGGTCCAAACATTTCCTACAGAAACAACAATATCGGTACCTTTTATAGACTTACCTATATCGCCTTCATATTTTGACGCGCCGTTACCGACAATAACAATGCGTACTATTCTTGACGTCTTGGTTACATGTGATTCCCAGTAAGCATAGATTTTTTCCATTTCAGCAGTAAGAAGTGCTATGCTACCACCTGTTTGACTACCCCAAGTGACAGTAGAAGTAAAACAGACTACTCCTCCGGAAACTATATAAACACCAGTCTTTTTGTGCATAATATGAACAATCATGACGGTACTATCTTCTGTTTCTGGAATAATGGTCCTAGCTATAGATTTTGGGACTACTTCAAAAGCCATTGGGGAAATGCCTGCATTACGCAAAAGAGAAACTACTTTTTCTACATAAACTTTTGGCACAACCGAAACACTGGCACGCAGTTTACCACCAGTAACTGACATAGGTAAGATATCAAAATAAAAAACAGCATCAGAAGCAGGTAGAGGAACATTCTCTTCTAATTTAAATTCAATATTCTGAGCGATAGCTACACGGTCAGTGGTAGAAATATCAGTTTGAAAAAGATAAGCCTTTTCTTCTGGAATAGAAACTTTCGCATACAAGAGCTTGTATTCTTTATCTAATTTTTGAAGAATATCACCGAGAGCTTTTTCATCTTTTATATCACCACCATCAATTAGTCCATTAGGTAATTCCAAAGAGGTATATTTTGCAATCTTAAAATTTGGAGCTCGGCCAGAATATTCCAAACAACGAATAGCGTCGTCGGACATATCTAGACCTACGTGTCTCATCATCAGAAACTTAGGAGGTGGTATCAACTTGAAGAACAACGACATGTGCATGGGTTAATTATAGCACTGCATGTCATTCCCGCGAAGACCTTTTTGTTGTCATTCCCGCGAAGGCGGGAATCCATGGTTACCAAAAAATCCATTTATAAATAATTATAACAAACTATTATCTCGTAATAATCCTGGATTCCCGCCTTCGCGGGAATGACACAACAATTAAAAATTAGAAATTCTCTCTTTCTCTTTCCTCGCTTTCAACACTTCCCTAATCGGTGGTAACGCTGAAAGTATGATGATAATAACGACCACTGGTATCACATAACGATCTGGATTTGGAATAAGAGAACCTAAACCATAACCTAGCCAAAGCATTGCCCATGTCCAAAGAAATCCTCCTAAAACGTTGTAAGCAAGAAAAGTCTTGTATTCCATCTTCCCTACACCAGCCACTATCGGTGCAAAAGTTCTGATGATAGGCATAAATCTAGCCAAAATAATAGTCTTCTTTCCGTATTTTTTATAAAATTCTTCAGCTCTAACAATATGTTTTTTATTAAAAAATATAGAATCATCTTTTGTAAAAATAGCTGGGCCGATCTTTTTACCAAAAGCATATCCCAGACTATCTCCAGCTACAGCAGCCAAGAAAGTACAGATTAAAAGTAAACTAAAAGAAATATATCCTTGTGAAGCAAAAAATCCGGCTGTAAACAAAAGAGAATCTCCTGGAAAAAAGAAGCCAAAGAAAGCGCCTGTCTCTAGGAAAATAATAGCGATGACACCAAGAAGTCCCAAAGTTTGCACTATTGTCTCTGGGTTTATTAAATTAAAAAAATAAGATAAATCCATTTTATGCTGCCAAAGTTCCTGCTGGAATCGTGGAATTAGGTTCTAATAATGAAAATCCTCCTTCGTTAGTTGAAACAGCAAATATCATACCGTTACTTTCATATCCTTTTATGGTGCGTGGTTCTAGGTTGGTGACAAACATACAAGTCTTCCCCACCAAACTAGCGGTATCTGGGAATTTCAAAGCAATACCAGATACAATCTGCCTAAATTTTGGAACTTTTTCTACAACTTTCACCGCACCTTCTACAGCTGGAATACTTGCAACAATACCTTCTACAGCTGGAGCCGTCTTAACTTCTTCCATTTCACCAAAATCAACCATTAGTTTTAATAGTTTATCTGTATCGGGAATTTTTTCAGCTGAAATAATTTTTCCAGCTCTAATCTCAACTTTTTTGAATTCTTCGTAAGTAATCATGGTTTTATTATATCTTAATTATTCTTTGCTACGATCCAAATAACTTTGAAGTATAAGCGCTGCCGCTGAAGCATCTGACAAATCTGTTTTTCCCTGAAAACGCTCCGCTTGCATACTTGTCATAAATTCTGCTTCAAAATAGACCTTGAAACCTTTCATCTCCAATTTTTCTTTTAGCTCAAGACTATCCAAAAAAATTTCATTTGGTTCTCCTTTGTAATTTCGTGACTCCCCCATAACAATCTCTTTGACTTCATTATCAATAGCGATCTTTTCTATCTCTTCAAAATAAAATGGGGTGTTCTGTATAACTGATAAAGGCAAAGCGAATTGTCTATTTTCATCAGAAAGAGCCAACCCTATCCTTTTGGATCCATAGTCTATACCGAGTATACGTTTGTTCTTCATAATTTGGTCATATTACAATATCAGTAAAATCATTGCGAAACAATGCTTTTTCGTTTAATATAGCTGGAAAGCCCTTCGACAAGCTCAGGGCTTTTACAAAAACAAAAGGATGGGTGGCTGAGTGGTTTAAGGCAACAGTCTTGAAAACTGTCGTGCTCGCAAGGGCACCGTGAGTTCGAATCTCACCCCATCCGCATCGTATTCAAATCAGTGTTTTTAGGTGCCAAAGCGAGCACCTGATACTGATTTTTAAATAAGTATTGAACCGCCTGTCGCGAACAAACCGCTTCTATAACAGGGCTTAACATAGCCACGCTGTAGACTAGACAGAGCTTGACTTTTGTATTGTAATATGCTAGACTTAACCTAGGTCAGAACATTGATTTACAAGGCTTTAAATAGGTGCGCCTTTGAGCACCAGCACAAGGAATTTGTGATAATGACAGAAACCTGGGCTTACTCTGGAACGAGGGTTGGTGTCACAGTCGACATCTTCCTTGGAATCAGAAAGCCATTCGATAAACCCTGGAAAGATTACTGTGCAAGCATAATGATTGGGGGTCAGGTCATACTGAACGTTAAGAGCGGTTCTCGCGATCCATTGCAAGAGATGATTCTCGATACCTTGCGTCAAAGTGGGGTAAAAGGAAAAGTCAGATTGCAGGATGGCGTGAGAATAAGGATGACCGATTCCACAGTTCAACCTTGCTCGGACTTCACCTATTTCGAAGGATTGGCACGGCAGCTTGAAACCGTTGGTTTCATAGTTGAGCGTCCGCCCGAGGATTGGCCAGAGGTTTGGTAGAAGGACGGAGCTAACCTTCAATACAGAAGCTTCAATCGTTGTCACCTTTCTAAAAGCGTGAGTGTCGTGTGCAGCACGGGAAATGGAGAACCTAATTCTCCACTTTACTGGATTTACAATTGAAAGATTGCGAATCCTGAGAGTTAGCTCTTTAAAATCAAATACTTGCGATTCGTCATAGCAGAAAGTTACTCATTTTGAGCAATTCTCTGCTATGACGAAACCATTGTGGCCAAGTCGATAGCAGCAACATGAACAGGAATGTTCACAAACAATGCACCCGGAAGGGTTCTTTGGGAAAGAATACGCATGAATGCTACAGAAAAAACTCGTCGGCTGATTCAGGGCTCAGAAAACATCAACAAAATGCGGCAAGAAATTGACGTGCTAATAGGAACCCTAACTGGGCTTATCCTAAAAAACATCACATTCTACGAGACTAGCTTTCAGATCCCAACGCCGCTAGGATACTGGAAAATCGAGAAGAAAGGGAAAGAGGTTACGTTCAACTGTTGGATCAAGCTTTGCCATCCGGGGGATTTACTTGGATACGACTCGAGAAGCCAGCTCGAAATCCACATGAAGGCTGTTGAATCGGTCTATACTTCACTCCCACCCTTGGTCGAAGGCCTCTTCAAGGTCTTAGACGGCCTGGAAGAAGACTGCCAGTCACTAGTATCGGCCTCGTATGTCTTTGAAAAGACAGTCGCAAGCTAAATGATGTTACGCACCCTCGAGCAATTCGGCTCGGGGGTTTATTGTATATATGCTAAACTTAAAGCTATTCGGACATCGTCCCAAGCTCTCCGCCATTGGTCGCCATAGCTCTGCAAGAGCGACGGCGACCTTCGCCATTTATTAAGAATTTAAAAAAGCCGACCACTATTGATCGGCTTTGTGTTAATGAAGTCAAATCAGTTGAAATTGACGGGCTTCATTTCAACTGAACATTTTGTACTACCATTTGGGGATTTCTTTATCCTTTTGATGATGGACAACTTCTCCCCTTTCATTATTCTCGGCAACCAATCACCATCACCTTCCAACATTTTTGCAAAAGGTAATTTTTCAAGGCTGAACCAGCGCATATCCAAGTATTCTCCGTCATCTTCCCCGATTGCATAATCAAGATTGGGGTCAGTAGTGTCTACCAAATAAATGTGGACCACCCAAATCAAAATATCCGACAGAAACACTCTCATAACACCAACTTTCTTGAAAGATTTCAAAGGAAAAAGAAAACCTGTTTCTTCTAACAATTCCCTTCGAGCCGAGTGTTTTTGGCTTTTATCGTCACTTTCAGTACCGCCACCAGGTGGTACCCAACAGCCAATGCCAACCCTCTTACGTTTACGTTTGTCATCACTTTTCTTTCTTGGTCCTTTGCGACCAAGGAGAATGCGAACATCGTCACGTCCTAATGGTTTATCAAGGACGATAATGACGTTCCCTACATTAGTCTTATTTTTCATAACACCAATACCTTTCTAGAGAATTCTTCTGGAAGATACTCTCTTTCAATTTTCCAACGATTACAGTTGTCATGCTCCCATCTCGCCCCAAAAGATGATTCCCAACCAAAGATAAAATTCAACTTAGTAACTCTTCCCTGAGAAAAAATTACCTCATAGAAATGATCTAATATTGGTAGGCAATACTTTTCAGTTGGATGTTCCGTATGCCAAATTTTGTATAGTTCCACCATTTTATCTTCAAAAGGCATCTGGCTAAACAAATTTCTTTGTTCATTAATGAGTATTTCAATCGTTTTCTCGAAAACCCTTCGATTCCCTTCAAGGGTACCAACACCTCCTGTGGAAATCGGACCTGAAACCATTTCAATATCACCACGTATACGTGACATGACATCTAGAGCTATTAATGACAAAGTCTTGAACGATCTAGCTCTTTCAAGAGCTTTTCTGTCAGACGGTAACCATCGTCTAAAGTGTATTTCTTTCATAATTTTCAAACCTTTCTAAAAATACTTTACTCTTAATTTTGTAATCCATCAAATTTGACATATCCCCAATAATGAGTAATCTACATTACAGAAAGGCTCAAATGAAAACTGAAAATATTAAGTGTCTATTGGTTCACCGTGGTACGCGAAATATACCCAAGTTCAAAGAGTTTGTAGGTCGGATCCTGCGTTATACGCACGGACATACGGTATCAATCATTTGTACGTATCCGGCAGAATTCTTGAGCGAATCCATCTGCTTGGCAAGTGAGTTGGAAACTCCAGAATCAAGTATCCACCGTATTCTGGTTTCAGAAAATCAATGTGGGGAGATTCTGCAACTTATCAAGAATATCGCCGACGATGCTGACGTAGTCATAGTCATTGGAGACGAAAAGCTTGCCACTTTCTTTCCGCTTTATTTTCTCCAAAACGCAGTTCCAAACTCTCAGCCAGACCCCAACATACTCAATGTGGTTGAAGAAGGCGAAACGGTTGTTGTTGATACTGAAGCCGGAACTCGCGACACACTCGTGTCTCGAGACCGAGCTCCATTTGAACTCTATGATTAACAACGAGTTTTACACAAAATCCTGCAGGACCATACTGCAGGATTTTTTTATTAATTAAATACATAGCTTCAAACTGGCCACTAGGTTATAATTAGTACATGGCCACTGAACCTCTCATATCTTGGCAAGCACCAGAACATTTCTATGTTGAAAAAAGACCCGATTGGTATTGGGTTGTTGGAATCATAACTTTGGCACTATCAGCTGTTGCCATTATTCTCGGCAACGTGATCACTGGAATTTTTGTACTCGTAGCGGCCGTAGCTCTAGTCATTCACGCCTCTCACCCGCCCCGCGAGATATATCACGAGATTAACGACCGAGGAATCATGGTCAATGATAGATTCTTTCCATTCCTTTCTCTAGAATCATTCTGGATCCCCCACGATGAAATGCCTTCAAAGATTATTGTGAAGTCTCGTAAAACATTCATGCCTTATATCATCATCTTCATTGATGAGATTGATCCCGAAATAGTCCGCGAGGTATTACTCAAATATATTGCAGAAACTGAACATCATGAACATTTCTTGCACAAGTTACTAGAGAGGTGGGGGTTTTAGATAATGAGAAGGAGTTGATTATAAGGATTTTAATCCTATGTCTTTTCTATATTGCATACCTTCAAACGAAATTAATTTGATTGCCTTATAAGCCTTCCCCAAAGATTCTTTAAGATTATTGCCTACAGCAGTGACACCTAGAACACGACCGCCATTTGTAACAATATTTTTTCCGTCAGATTTAGTTCCTGCGTGAAATACAAATGCATCTTCATTGAGATCTAATCCACTAATAATTTTCCCATTCTCATATTTATTTGGATAACCACCTGAAGCGCAGACTACACAACAAGCAGATTTTGGAGACCATTTTATATTCTGATCTTTAATATTTCCATGTATACAAGCAAGGATAATATCAATCAAATCTGTTTCAAGGATTCTCATATATGACTGAGTCTCAGGATCACCAAAACGAGCATTAAATTCAATCACCTTCGGACCAGACTTAGTGATCATAATTCCCGGGAAAAGGATTCCTTTGAATGGTTTGCCGCGTCTTTCCAAAGCTTTAATCGTAGGAATCACAACCATATCTTCTATTTCCTTCATTTGTTCTCTTGTTACCCATGGAACAGGAGCAATAGTTCCCATTCCCCCAGTATTAGGTCCTTTATCATTATCAAATATGCTCTTATGGTCCTGAGCAGAAGGAAAAAGAACGGCATTTTTTCCATCACAGAAAGCATGAATTGATATCTCCTTACCTTGTAAATATTCTTCAATCACCACTTCGTTGCCAGCTTCACCAAAAATCTTATCACTCATAATTTCACGAAGTGCATCTTCAGCCTCTTTTAAAGACTTAGCGATAACCACACCTTTACCGAAAGCTAAACCACTTGCTTTTATAACCAAAGGGAAACTTTGTTTTTTTATATATGATTTCGCTTTTTTAATATTACTAAAAATCTCATAAGAAGCAGTTGGTATACCCTCTTCTTTCATAAATTTTTTTGCAAAGGATTTTGACCACTCTATTTCTGAAGCAGCTTTTGTAGGACCAAAAACTTTAATACCCAGATCTTCCAGTTTATCTACAATTCCCAAAGAAAGATGGCTATCTGGACCTATGATTACAAGATCTACAGGATTATTCTCAAGCCAACCAATAATCTCTTCAACATTTGAAGCGTCTATGTTTTTAGCAATCTTGGAAGTTCCAGCATTTCCAGTGGCAACAAAAATATTCTTAACTTTTTTAGACTGCTTCAATTTCCACGCGAGAGCATGTTCCCTTCCACCACTTCCTGTAATTAACACATCCATAAGTAGATTATAACTCACGCTCAAATATATTGCAGAAACCGAACATCACGAACATTTTTTGCATAAGTTACTAGAAAGGTGGGGGTTTTAGACAATAGTAATTTTCAGCCCCAAACCAGAAGTGACTTTTTGGAGAAAAGAGAGAGTTGGATTTGTCCTACCAGATTCAAAACGAGCAAGGGCTGATTGCGCAATACCAAGCTTTTGAGCCAATTGTTTCTGAGTAAGTTTCTTTTCTATACGAGCTTTTACAAGGGCATTATAAATCTTGAATTCAACTTCAAGACTGTCGTAGGCCTTCTTCTTGGCTGGATCTTTGAGAAATTCCTCTTCAAATTGTTTAAATGTTTTCATTATGTAACTAGTATAACATATATGTTATACTATACAGTCCCTTAAACAAAAGTGGCCTCTGCAAAAGAATTTTCTAATTTAGTAATTACATCTTTCTCTTCTTTCGAATCCCTTTCATTAGAAAGAATGGTATAAGTTAACACGGCTACATTTGCATGTCCATTATCAAAGAGTTGAATGATTCTCCATGAAAATAGAGAGATTTTATTACCCTGATCAGAAGTTTCTTTTAATTGGATTTTAGTAAGAAAATAACCACGACTAGTAACGATATAATCCAAATTACTAGCAAAGGCACTAACTAATGATTTAATTCTTGTCTCTTTTGACCAATCCTCTGGAGATTTCATCTGCATAACATTAATACGAAACGTGCTTTTTGAATTAGGGTCAAAGCAAGATTCTATATCACCCTGTTCTTTTTCATATACCCAATTTTTAGGAAGATCTAATATTAAATTTTTATATTGATGCTTGACCATAAACATAGTAATCAACCTCTCTCACCATTCTGTGCCCCCGCGTGGAATCGAACCACGATTGCAGGATCCGCAATCCTGCGTCCTATCCGTTGAACGACGAGGGCAAATGCTACGCGCGACTATTTACTGATCTTCACGAGAGCGTTTGCGGCACGGGACTTCAATCGTGAAGCAGTATTGTTCTTGATGTAGTTTGTCTTTGCAGCCTTATCTAGAGCTCTGTAAAGAGAAGGAAGAAGCTTTTGTGCTTCTACTTTATTTTTGGAGGCGACCATACGGCGAAACTCCTTGATCTGACTTTCTATCGTAGATTTACGACGAAGATTGAAAACGCGCTTCTTTTTTGCGGCGCGAAATGCTTTCTTTGCTGATGAAGTGATTGCCATAAGTTGTGTGTAGACAAGTTAACATGACTACCAGATAAAGTAAAGAGGATGCCTAATATTCCCCAAACTTGCTATAATCCAACTATGATCGCTTCCCTACACGGCACCATAACCCATACCGATTCCAAACACGTCATAATAGAGGTCAACAACATTGGCTACAAAGTTTTTGTTACTGACGATAGTTTGCATTTACTCAAACTCGGCTCTGATGCCAGTATTTTCACCTATTTAGCTGTTCGTGAAAACGCTTTGGATTTGTACGGATTTATGAATGAAAAAGAAAGAAATCTTTTTGAATTACTTATCAGCATTTCTGGAATAGGACCAAAAGGTGCAATGAACATTCTTTCAGCTGTTTCCTGTGACACGCTGGTAAACGCTATCCAAACCGGTTCAACTTCTCATTTGGTCAAAGTTTCCGGTATTGGCAGGAAAACTGCCGAAAAGATCGTCCTTGAACTCAAAGATAAACTTGGAGGTCTCACTAGTGAAGATTATGTCGTTGGATTATCTAGTGACGCTGACGCTATAGAAGCTTTGAAGATGCTTGGTTACGAAGCAGATGAGGCTCGTGAATCTTTGAAGAAAATAGACAAGACTCTTACCGACACTGGAGCCAAAGTCAAAGCTGCTCTCAAGGTCTTGAATTAAATCAACAAAAAGCTATCCTTAACCTATGCTAGATAAAACCCTTTATTCTATCCGCCGTTTCATTCCAAAAAAGGTCTTTTCTTTTCTCAATCCTAGCTATCATTGGACTTTGGCTTTTTTGTCAGCTCTAGTTTACGGTTTCCCTTCAAAAGCCATCAATGTCATAGCTGTAACAGGAACAAAAGGTAAAAGTTCAACCGTTGAAATACTAAACGCTATGTTAGAAAAAGCTGGTCACAAGACAGCGCTTTCAAATACCATTCGTTACAAAATAGGTGACGTCTCCAAAAGAAATTTATCCAAGATGAGCATGCCTGGAAGATTCTTCGCCCAAAGACTTATACGCAAAGCAGTGAATGCTGGTTGTGATTATGTAATTATGGAAATGACATCCCAAGGTGCTCTATCGTATCGTCATCGTTTTATAGAATTAAATACTTTGATATTTACAAACCTTTTCCCTGAACATATAGAAGCTCATGGTTCATACGAAAATTATCGCGACTCAAAACTTTCAGTAGCTAAAAATATGAAGCGTTCAGGAAAATCTCCTAGAACTATCATTGTAAATTCAGACGATAAAGAAGCCGATCATTTCCTTGCTTGCGAAGCCGATAAAAAATTGAGTTACAGCATACATGACACTGAACCTTATACTATAAAAAAAGAGGGTCTTGAATTCTCTTTCAATGGACGCCTAGTCCACTCTCACCTCTCTGGGCTTTTCAATCTATACAACATTCTTGCGGCCACTACTTGTGCTCGTAATGAAAATGTCTCTCTAGAAGATACAAATCATGTAACAGAAACGATCCTCGGTATTCCTGGACGCGTAGAAAAGATTGCTGGCAAAGATTTTATCGTGATTGTTGACTACGCTCACACTCCAGATTCTCTAGAAAAACTTTACCAAGTATTCAAATCTTCCAGAATAATAGCCGTCTTGGGTGGCACAGGCGGTGGACGCGATACATGGAAAAGATCTGAAATGGGTAGATTGGCAGACAATTATTGTTCAGAAATAATTCTAACCAATGAAGATCCTTACGACGAAGACCCTAGGAAAATAGTTGATGATGTTGCCAAAGGAATAAAGATCCACAAGCCAACTATCATCATGGACCGTAGAGAAGCTATAAGAGAAGCTATCAAGAGAGCCAAGCCTGAAGATATTATTCTGATCACTGGCAAAGGTACAGATCCATATATTATGGGTCCAAGAGGCACAAAGATTCCTTGGAGTGATACGGGGATAGTTAACGAAGAGATAAATCGTGTCATTCCCGCGAAGGCGGGAATCCAGGATTAAACCACTGGATCTAGCTTAGTTGGTCATACACTGGATTCCCGCCGAAGTTTATCCTCGAAGGGGACGGTAAATGACAACACAAGAACTTCCCTATATCGCTTTGATTGAATACAACCTATTCAACTCTTGCAAAGTTTTTACACCAACAACTCCCTTCTCCCCTACTATTCCACGTTTATTCTGAAAAGAATCAACTGACGCTTTCGTACATGGTCCAAAAGATCCGCTTCTAGGACAATCATTCAAAGATTTATTGGCTGGAGGATAAACCCCATCTATGACCAAAGCTGTCTGCAAAGAGAAGACATCTTTATCATCATGCTTACTATCAGTTATGGTATTACTCCAAGAATACGGCATTACCAAAGTATCAAATGAACCTGTAACATTTGCAGGACTACGTTCATCAAAGAAATCTTGTAATCCCAAATATGTCTGAAATGCCAAATCTTTTACAGCCGTATCATGCAAATCAGGATTAGTAAATTGTGGTTCATAAATATAACCATATTCAATGAGTAAACTAGCGGCGTCTAGAGAATTATAAGCACCAACAGCTATCAAGTCTTGATCCTGAATTATCCCACCACTTTCACCGGGAAGATTGGAAACTCCATTATATTTTTGTAGACGACTAAAAATAGTATTGGCCAAAGATAATGTTGTTGAACTATTGAAATATTGATTTTCTGGAACATAAATAGAGAAACCAGAATATTTACCAGGAGTACTGCGTCCATGCCCTGGAGCGTCATTAAAATGAAGATGGATAATGATATCTACATCATTTTCATTGGACCACTTACCCAAACCATAAAGACGAAAGGCTACATCATTTGGCGCATTATTGTGTATAACATTGGGAACGACAGGATGATATTCTCCCATTCTAGTTAGATGTACCGTTTCTTCTTTATGACCTTTTGTCCAAGCAATAATGTCACTCCAATTATTTTTGAAATATTCAAAAAACATTGGTGACCAAGAATTCTCGTCACGAGTTACATAGACTTGGTAACGCCCATTCGTATCCAAAAATTTCTGAAGTTGTTCGGCTATCTCTACTGTCATTTTCCTTTCAAAAAGAGAGCCGTACTCTGCCCCACCGTAATCTGGTTCATGCCCAGGAACAAGAAGGATTTTTACTTTCTTATCAGTAACTTTTGTACCAAATACTGTTTGTTTTTCGGCATCAGCATAACGAGATTTGATATCAACAACGGTCTTTGGACTATGAGTCAAAATAACCGCCGCTATCTGATTTTCTACCTTACCAATGATGGAGTAAACGTAACTAGCTTGCTCTGGGTTATACATAAACCAAGGCACAGCCAAAAGCATGATGAGAAAAACAACAGCGAAGATGTGGCGCATACGAATATTATACATTATAGTGGCGATATGCCCGAATTACCTGAAGTACAAACAACCGTAAATGGGTTAACAAAGCATATCATAGGTCTATCCATAAAGGACGTTTGGACAAATTATAATAGCCCTTACTTCAAAGGATCAAAAACTATCAAAGATCCAGCCTATTTTAAGCATTTCAAAAATGAGATTTTGAATCAAAAGATAATTGGAATAGAGAGACGTGCAAAAAATATTCTCATAAACCTAACTGGCAATAAAACTATCCTTGTCCACATGAAAATGACTGGTCACCTACTCTATGGCCTATACAAATTCATTCCAAAAAATAAGAAAGGTCCGTGGGAACCAATAGAACCAGAATCTTTGAAAGATCCCTACAACAGACGTATTCGTTTCGTCATCACTTTTAATAATGGAAAGTATTTGGCGCTTTCTGATACTAGAAAATTCGCAAAAGTGGCTGTGATCAATACAGATATCATTCACGAATCCGACCATTTGAATAATCTCGGACCAGAACCTTTGAAAAAAGAATTTACTTTTGAAAAATTCATTGAGCGCCTGAAACTCAGACCCAATATGAAAATAAAACAAATCCTGACTGACCAGACTATTATTTCTGGTATAGGAAATATTTATGCCGACGAATCATTGTGGTGCACGAACATACACCCTCTAGAAAAAGTTAGAGATATTCCTGTAAATAATTTCAAAGACCTTTTTAAGGCTATAAAACTAACCCTTTCTTCTGGAATAGATTTCGGTGGAGACTCTATGTCTGATTATCGTAATGTCTTGGGAAATAAAGGTAATTTCCAAGAACAACATCATGCCTACCAGAAAACTGGTGAAAAGTGCGAAAAACGTGGTTGCAAAGGAACTATTGTGAGAATAGTAGTCGGCGGAAGAGCCACACACTATTGTGATAAGCACCAAAAACTACTTGTGTCATTTACCGTCCTCTCCGAGGATAAACTTCGGCGGGAATCCAGGATTTAAAGATAAACTTTGTATTTGAAATTATAGTAACTCAAACATCATAATTCCTCCAGCCACAGAGACATTCAAAGATTCCTTCTTCCCTTTCAAAGGTATTTCCGCTATCTCATCCGACAAATTCAAAAGTTGTTTTGATACACCTCCCACTTCATTTCCAAGAATAAGTAAAACTTTTTCTTTGCTTTTTATTTTTTTATAATTAATGGAATTTTCTGCTTGCTCAAGAGCAACAATCTTGAAACCTTCTTTTTTAAGTCTCTTTACCAGAGAAATACTATCTTTCAAATATTCCCAAGGAACCAAATCCTCTGCACCTAGAGCGACTTTCGCAAGATCATTGCGTTTACGATTGAACCTATCTGTAGGTGTTGGTGTCGTATCTATACAATATATCTTGGTTACACCGACGGTTTCTGCGGTACGAAAAATAGAGCCGACATTATGAACACTTCGGATATTATCTAGCAACAATCTTATATCTTTAATCTTGGCCATATATGATAATCATTGGAAATTAAGTTCAAAATGATTATAATAACCATACATTACCATAATAAAATAAAAATATGATCCTTTCAGTTTTTCCTTCTTTACTTTCTTGGCAACAACTTTCACCATTACTCATTCGCCTGACTTTGGGTGGTATCTTCATTTTCTGGTCATATAAGACTTTTTTCAAATCTTCTCCTGATTCAAAACAAAAAGCCGTTGGTATCATAGAAGGTCTTGCTGGTATATTGCTCGTCCTAGGCCTCTGGACCCAGCTTGGTGCCCTCACTATAGCGATTGACCTCATTGTTCGCCTCTACCAAAAGATTATGGCCAAATCTTTCCTTACTGACGGTGTAAATTATTACCTCATCCTCTTGGTCCTCGCCCTTTCCCTCCTCTTCACCGGCGCAGGTTTCGTAGCATTTGATATGCCGTTGTAAAACAATTAAAAAGATCTGCTAAAACCGCTTCATAAGAGGCGGTTTTTTCATTCCTACCAGCATTCTTACAAACAAGACTACTTTGAAATATAAAATACTATATAATTCACTTATGAATGAAGCAGAAAAAATAAAACTTACGGCCGAGGAATTTGCTAGAGCAAATAGACAACACATAGCCAAAGGATTAACTAATAGGTTAATATACATTCCTGATGCAATTCCTACATCAGTATTCATGGCTGGTTCACCGGGCGCTGGAAAAACAGAATACTCACGAAACTTGATAAAAATCCTTGAAGAAAAGATGAATCATAGAGTCATTAGGATTGACGGTGATGAGCTTCGTGAGCGTATGCCCGGCTATACAGGTAATAATTCTTTTCTTTTTCAAACCGCAATATCTCTAATCGTCGAAAGAATTCATGACATGGTTTTAGATAATAAACAAACTTTCCTTCTCGATGGCACTCTTTCAAAATATGATAAAACGGTAACAAATATTAAGCGCTCGTTAAACAAAGGACGACAAGTACGTATTTTCTATGTATACCAGAAGCCCGATGTAGCTTGGGCATTTACTAAAGCTCGTGAGAAAATAGAAGGTCGACATATTCCTAAAGATGCTTTTATACAGCAATTTATTGACTCGCGAGAGACAATTAATCGAATAAGGAAAGATTTTGATAACAGTATCATCATATCCTTAGCGAAAAAGAATTTTGAGACTCATGCCGTAGAAGATCTCATTGAAATTAGGCAGGATGGTCCCAATATTGAAGATTATCTCGGGGTAAGATATACTGAGAATGACTTAAAGAAATTACTATGCTAAATAAGCTTAAAAATATATTCAGAAGAAAGAAATCGGAAGATACTAAAAAATATGAAAGTCTTTCTGACTTTTTCATGCACGCTCCAGCTGATGAGCAAAAGAAGGTTTTTACCGAAGCCGCTCGCAAAGCAAACGAGGATCAGATGAGGATCTTTAAGCAAGCTCAATTGAAAGTTGAGGTATAAAATTAAAAAAGTGTTGTAAAAAGGACGCCGTACCCGAAGGTCGTGCGTCTTTTTGATAATACCGTCGTTTATTCGACTACTGTCGCTTTCCATTGGAACCTAAGACCCTTAACACCAGCTGGGTCCAAATTGTGTGTCCCTTTTGGAAAGATCGTGACTGGACCGAGAAACATCATTGAGAAGTGGACGACTCCATCAGAATCAATCAATGGTCGAGTTCTGTTGATATCCACAACGAAACCGTCGATGTTATGTTTGACCCACTCTTTCGAACCTTTGCTACGGGTGGCTGACCACTCAGTCTCGAAGTGAACACATTGGTCCGTGACCTTGATGTTCTTGATAGGACCCCTATAGTAGTTACCGTCCTCAATGGACTCCACATCCCCACCAACAAGGTCCTTACGTCCCGCGATTTCTTTCCACAATTCAAAGTTGGACATGTTGGTAGACGTTTTGGCCATAGGATCAATGTTCGGAGTGAAGTCTGGAGGACCAGAGCAATTGTCAGCTTTGGAACCCATAGTCGACCTTCTTTCGAGGATGGCCTGCTCGAACACGGAACCTTTTGAGCAACACATACCCGTGCTATCAGCGACAAGGAAACTACACGTTACTTCACCTTGTCCTGATTTACACAGAGTCTTTACTCGTTTTTCATCTAACGATGTTAGTCCTTGCATAATGCCTTTCGTTTTATACATTGTTTATTGGAACTATTCAATATCAGACTACATGGATTTTATGATTTGTCAAGATGCGCGTAATTATTAAAATAATTTCCTAAAAACCGCTTCATAAGAGGCGGTTTTTTCATTTGTGCTTGCACTACGAAGCTCCCCGCCTTTTAGCGGGGAGCGAAATAGTGCGCCCAGTTGGATTCGAACCAACGACCCACTCCTTAAAAGGGAGTTGCTCTACCACCTGAGCTATGGGCGCGTATTACCTATCACTTTCTCTACAAACCGAAGCAAGATACACAATAACATAATTTTCTATAACTTCAATAGTAGTTTCTCGGTACCCAATTCAAGATCAACTCGTCCCCTATGCCCTTCATGATACAGGGTTATTGATTTTAGAAGAAGATCACTCAATTCTTGTTTGGAATAATTGCTAGAAAATTTCTTGGCTTTACTATAAACAAAAGGATTTAGGCCCGCTTCACTGGCAGATTTTGCATCAAAAGCCAGAACCATGGATTTTATTTGCCAAAAGATAGTACCCAAAATACTTTCTGATTCCAAACCTTTTTCTATAGCCTGACGATAAATACTCCATGCTTTGAAACGATCTTTTGCACCAATAGCATCCGCCAAGGAAAAAATATTAAAATCTTTTGTCACAGAACTTTTTACTTCATCAGAAACTACAACTTTATCTCCATTTTTATCAAAAGCTTTTTTCAATTCAGCCAAAATCTTGCCTTCATTTATGATGAAAATATTATCTGACTCTTTCATTACAGATAGCATTTCTATTAATTTTTCTCGCACATCTTCTTTTTCAGCTAAACGATTCAAAAAAATTATGTACTTGCTGGAAAACAATCCCTGTCCTCCCAAATGTTCTTCTATAATACTTGGATTCCAATTATCAGAATTTATTTCTACATAAGTAGCATCTGGCTTTTTTGCACGCAAAGAATTGACCAAAGAACGAGCCTTGTCACTAGATTTTGAAATATTTGTACCGTGGAAGATGTAAAGCATGTTTTTGTGTCATTCCCGCGAAGGCGGGAATCCATGTTGGAACAATAAATAATATATCATAATAATCCTGGATTCCCGCCTTCGCGGGAATGACACAGCTACTTAAGTTCTCCCCAATTATCTCCAATGTTTGCCGTGGCCTTCAAAACTATTCCCTTCGTATCTTTTGGATCCATGATCGCTTCCATGATCTTTTCTATTTGCGGAGCAATCTCCCCAGCTTTATCTTCTCTTATTTCATAAATGAGCTCATCGTGAACTTGTAAAAGTGGAAAAACAATATCCTCCAACCTATTTTTCACAATAAATTTATCAATCTCAATCATTGCCAACTTAATCACATCAGCTTCTGTACCTTGAATAGGAGCATTGATGGCCATTCTTTCTGCCGAAGCCTTGATATAAGGTATCTTGGAATTTATACCTTCAAAATAACGGCGACGACCATAGAAAGTCTCGGTATAACCACGTCTACCTGTTTCTGATTTAACGTCATTCAAATAGTTAGCCAAAGTTGAAAATGTCTCAAAATAATCATTGAGAAATTTCTGAGCCTCATCACGGGTTGTACCAAGATTTTGTTTCAAAGCCATAACACCCATTCCATAAATTATTCCGAAGTTGATGACCTTGGCCTGACGACGCATCGTAGCGGTGACCTCGTTTTGTGGAACTTTGAAAACAAAAGAAGCTACCGAAGTGTGGACGTCCTCCCCTTTTCTAAATATCTCTATAAGCTTTTCATCGCCAGACAAGAAAGCAGCAATACGCAATTCCATCTGTGAATAATCAAAGCCACAAAGTTTGAAACCTTTTTCTGCAACAAAAGCGTTGCGTATAGCCTTACCCAGATCTGACTTGATAGGGATATTTTGTAAATTTGGATTTTGAGAAGCCATGCGACCAGTCGTTGATCCAGAAGAGATGAAATTTGAATGAAGACGATCCTTATCATCCAACAATGGCGGTATCGCATCTATATAAGTAGAAAGAAGCTTTTGCAATTCACGATATTCAAAAAGTAATGGAACTATTGGATGCAAATCTCTCAATTTTTCCAACTCTGATTCGCGTGTAGAACGAGCGCCACCGCTAGTTTTCTTCATATTCTTTGCAGTAAGTTGGAGTTTATCAAACAAAATTTCTCCCAATTGTTTTGGTGAATTTATATTAAATTCTGTTCCTGCAAATTCGTGAATTTTCTTTTCAAGTTTTGCCAATTCTACATGGTAAGTTTCCGACAGATTCTTTAGCATTGCCCTATCTATCTTCACACCACGATCTTCCATCTTTTTGATAACGGGAATAAGTGGTAATTCAATAGTTTCATAAACTTTGCGTAGATTTCTTTTATCTAATTCTGCAAAAATAGCTTTTTTGGATTCTTCATAATCTTCTGTTTCGGTAAAGTTTAGGATGTCTTCTATTTTTGGATTAGTTATTGTTGAATTAATTAACCACAGGGCTAGGGACACCTCAGAGAACCCGTCGAACTCTTTAGGTGAATCCTTGTGATTTTCTGTGTCATTCCCGCGAAGGCGGGAATCCAGGATATTACCACCAGGTACAGATTCATTGGTTACATCCTGGATTCCCGCCTTCGCGGGAATGACAGCACCACCAACAACCTTCTCCAATCTTTGGGTCAAAGTTCTAAATTCTAATTCATGCCAGAGAGTACTAACTTTCTTTATATCCAAATTATCTTTGAAAGTTTTTTCGGGAAAAGTAAAAGTTATGGGCGAATCACGACGTATTGTAGCCAACATCTTACTGAATTCCGCTTCTTCTTTATTATCTTTCAAAAGCTGGATAATCCTAGGTGTTATACCAACGGCTTTGAATTTGTCTTCTCCATTGGATTCCAAAACTTTGTACATATTTTCAACTGAACCAAAAGTCGTGATCAAAATCGTAGCTGTTTTTTCACCAATACCCTTTACTCCAATAATATTATCGGAAGGATCTCCTCGGAGTCCTTTGTAATCGGGTATAAGTTCTGGACCAAAACCAAATCTTTCCAAAACAGCTTTCTCGTCATACATGATTGTATCTTTAATCCCCTTCTTCAAAGTATAGACTTGAACACCTTTACCTTTGACCAATTGCAAAGTGTCCATATCACCAGAAGCGATAATAATTTCCAAATCACCTTTTTCACCAATACGATCTTTCAATTGTTCCACAATAGTTCCGAGCATGTCGTCAGCCTCAAAACCTTCTTTATCATATATAGGAATGTTCATAGCTGAAAAAACATCTCTGGATCTTTTCATCTGAGCTATGAGATCATCTTTCGCTGCTTGTCTGCCAGCTTTATATTCTTTGTAAGCTTCATGACGATATGTTGGACCTTTCACGTCGTAACAAGCAACCACATAATCAGGTTTCAGATCTTCAACGATCTTTATAAGCATCGTAGAAAGACCATACAATGCGCCAGTAGGTTCACCTTTTGCCGTCGCAAAATCTGGTAAAGCATGATACGCCCTATGCAATATGGCATGTGCGTCCAAAAGGACTAATCTCTTTTTTGTTTGAGTGGAAGATACTTTCATGAAGGCATTGTAGCATTTTAAACAAAGCTCATCTCAAAAACCCCCTCTCCTTCTACCGCTTTCATATTTATTTGATTGTCTGTTTTCAAACCGACATTCTCTGGCCATTCAATCATTATCAAATTATCTTTATCCAAAATAATTTCTTCAAAATTCAAAGCTTCCAAATCTTCTGGTTTTTCCAGACGATACGCATCTATATGAACCAATTTTTTCCAATTTGCATAACCCATTTTTGGATCTACATTATAATTTTTCATAATTACAAAAGTCGGACTAGTAACATTCTCGTTTATGCCCAACATTTTTGCTATCAATTTTACAAAAGCGGTTTTGCCTGCCCCCAAATGTCCTGAAAGCCCCACTATCGTGGCCTTATCCAAATTTTCAGTTTTAATAGAAATATCCACCAACCATTCTTTGGCTATATCTTGGGTTTCTTCTAATGAATGAGACGTCCTTGTCTTCATATAACCATCATAACCCTTTCTGTACAAAAAATCAGCCGTCCTTCGTAAGAAAGACGGCTGAGTGAGAAAAGAACGATTACTTCTTACTACAACTGGGGCATTTTGGTGACACCGACGCATTCGGTGTTTTCTTTTGCAGTTGCCCCTTTTGTTGTACCGGCGGTTGCCCTTGTTTTTGCTGAAGCGGACCAACAGGTTGTTTAACCTGAGGTTGGGGCCCCTGCTGAATCAATTGATGATTCTGTACTTGGGGCTGAACCTGCTTTCCGCAACAGGAACAGTTCAAACCGTTAAGGTTTACATTAATCTGGGGCTGTTGAGCCTGAGGTCGCGCCTGAATTTGCTGTTGAACCCGCTGTTGCTGTTGGGGTTGTGCTTGAAACTGTTGTTGCGGTTGCCCCTGATTCTGTTGGAGCTGGGGCGGTGGAAAATTCCAAGTCCCCGAGTAAGCGCCCTGAGGTTGAATTTGGGGCTGGGGCTGAATCGGTACCGCGGTATTTCCTTGATACCCGTAAATCCCGCCAGCGGGGCTGGGGCTATTGTAATACCGATACTCAACTCGGCCCAAATTGCTCCGTTCCTGATTTGAACCCCAAACCCGGATTGGCGAACTGCTCCGGTCACTACGGTAATAACCATCGGGACCGTACCGCTCCTCAATGTTATTACGGGCACACCCAACAAACGAGATAACAACCAACACCCTAGAATTCCACTCTGAAGTGCAATACTAACTTTTGTAAAGAACATATCCGCTGCTGTACGCTAGTAGTGTTAACAGACTAGCAACAACAACGGATATGTATACGCATATTACCAGAGACGAC
>JBAYFZ010000003.1 GCA_041666915.1 Candidatus Paceibacterota bacterium | reverse complement strand
TGTAATTATTAGTTAATAGTTAAGGAACTTAATAATTTTTAACTAAAACTTTGCATTTTGCACTTTTCACTTTGCACTCATATCTCGTAATAATCCTAGATTCCCGCCTTCGCGGGAATGACAACAGTGACTTAATTAGTAATTCTTCTTAAACTCCTCCCACCTTCCTTCCACAATCGCCTTCCTCGCTTCCTTAACTAAATTCACCAGAAAATAAAGATTGTGAATAGATGTCAAAGTGGCTGCCAACATCTCTTTGGCTCTAAATAAGTGAGCAATATAAGCTCTGGTGTAATTTTTGCAAGTATAACAACCGCAAGTAGGATCAATAGGAGAAAAATCGGAGACAAAACGAGAATTGAAAAGATTGATGGTCTGTTTCTGCTGGTTTTCCGGAAGCGAGGCTTCCGAATCGCTGCTTCCGGAAGCGAGGCCTCCGGAGGTTACACCTCCGGAAACATACGCGGTTCCATTTCTAGCGATGCGCGTAGGAGCAACACAATCAAAAGTATCCATGCCATTTTCTATACCCAAAATGAGGTCAGCGGGATTGCCAATACCTAGGAGATGTCTCGGCTTACCTTCTGGCAACTCGTCAGCAACCCAACCAACAGCTGTACCAATATCATCTTTATCAAAAGAACCACCAATGCCGAAGCCGTCAAAGTCCATAGCACCAATAGTTCTTGCGGAAAGACGTCGCAAATCTTCGTGGCGACCGCCTTGAACTATACCGAAAAGGGCTTGGGATTGGGTTTTTCCGGAAGCCTCGCCTCCGTAAGTCCCAAAAGCATTCAGACACCTTTTTGCCCAAATTGCAGTCCTTTCTATAGCTTTCTTTTGTTTTTCGTAAGATTCGTGAGGCGATAAACATTCATCAAAAGCAAAAATGATGTCCGCGCCTATAGCCTGCTGGATTTCGATGGAACGTTCTGGAGTGAAGCGATGAGTAGAACCATCTATTATGGATTTGAAAGTAACGCCATCATCGTCCATCTTTGCCATCATTGCGGAAACCTCGCTTCCGGAGGACTCCGACATTCGCTGGCTGGCGGAATGGGCTACCGAAAAATTCAATACCCCCTCCCCCCCAGGGGGGGTGGTATTTTCATTTTCGGACGATACCCCCAAGGCAATCTTCGCAATCTTTCCACCTTTTTTCCCCATCCCAGAACCAAGAGAAAAAGCCTGAAAACCACCAGAATCAGTGAAAGTTGGACCAGACCAATTCATAAATTTTCCCAAACCACCTGCCTTTTTCAATACATCAATCCCAGGTTGTAAATACAAATGATATGTATTAGCAAGAATAGCTTGTGGACCGACATCATCTCGTACCTGCTCTGGTGTCAAAGCCTTTATGGTCGCTTTTGTGGCAACAGGAATAAAAGCAGGAGTTTCAATCTTGCCATGCGCAGTTTCTATAATACCAGCACGACCACGACCGTTGGGCAATTTTGATTGGATGGTGAATTTCATATTACTGTCATTCCCGCGAAGGTGATTTAGTAAAATCATGTCGTATGGACCGGTAAATCCAGGATTATTACGAACAAACAATTACTTCACTTTGTGGTAAGCATGGATTCCCGCCTTCGCGGGAATGACACCCTTTTTAATTAATATTTCTCCACCACTCACTGACTGGAGCTTTTTTGATGATTTCTATAACCTTATCAAGAGAATCGGTAATCTCAAACATATTCAAACTGTCCTGATCTATAGCATGATATTTATTCATAGTATGGTCAGTCAAAAATTGTTTGAATGGATTCCAATAATTTGAATCAAAAAGAATGATAGGTACTTTTGGAATCTTCCCTGTTTGAATCAAAGTTAAAACATTGAAAAGCTCATCCAATGTACCATATCCCCCAGGAAAAAATACAAAAGCCTCAGCCGCAAACATAAGCATTGTCTTTCTAGAAAAGAAATACGAAAATTTTATAGAATGGGTAACATAGGCATTTGTAGTCCTTTCATGAGGAAGGCTGACGTTGAGTCCCAAAGAAACTCCTCCCGCTTCATAAGCACCCTTGTTGGACGCTTCCATGATACCAGGACCTCCTCCAGTAATAATGGTATAACCAATATCCCTAACTATACGAGCCGAAAGTTCCTCTGCTTTTTTATAAGCTTCATCTTCTGGCTTTGCTAATGATGAACCAAAAACTGTAACCGACTTGGGGTATTTTTTTAAAAATTCAAAACCATCACTAAATTCTCTATTAATATGTTCTAGATGAGATATCACCTCGTTGCCGTGAATATCACTCTTGGAAAATTCGTTGTTGTTTGACATGGAGATAGTATAACAAAATGTTGTCATTCCCGCGAAGGCGGGAATCTAGGATATCACCGCAAAATCCATTTTCAAATAAATTACAACAAACTATTATCTCGTAATAATCCTGGATTCCCGCCTTCGCGGGAATGACACAAAAAACAATAAACCCCGTATTGTTTCCAATACGAGGTGTTACTGTTCGCGAGCTTGGGGCAATTATGCCTTTGGGCGTGCTTCTGATACGACAATCTTGCGACCATCTAATTCAGAACCATTGAGCTTGGTAACAGCATCGACAGCTTCCTGATCGGAAGACATCTCAACGAAACCAAAACCCTTTGAGCGGCCGGACATCTTGTCCATGATAACACTTGCCGACTCAACTTGACCGGCCTGTTCGAAATGTGATTTCAGGGTCTGGTCGGTCGTACCCCAGGCAATACTGCCTACGAAAAGTCTCTTTGACATTTTCTTTTATTTTACCCGTGAGCGGATCACTAGAAGTAACGCGCTAGCGGAAGCTCTCGTACATTAATTGCTAACGCGCGTAAGTGACGAGAATACCTACACGAAAGTAGCATAGCATAGGTTTTGTATAAATGCAAGCTTGAAAACAATTACGGTCTTATGTGTTTTTGGATTGATCGGATATAGTTTTCGTATAATGGGACAAACTCTTTCGCTGACTTGTAAAAAATAAAATTGTCTTCGTCAAAATCATATTCATGAATCAAAATGTTTCTCAAATTAGAACTTCTTATAAAATCTGGCAAAGATTTTTCATCTAGAATCTTTAGTTCAACTACTCTTCTAAATGAATCTTTGTATGTATCGGGAGTCTGTGCTCCCATATCCGCTATGATTTGCGCGTTTATATCGCTTGCAAGTTCAATAATGAGTTGGAAATTCCTTTCTGCAGAACGAATATTTTTGAATGTAGACTTGAACTCAGAAAAAGGAATTTCGAGAAGTTCTCGCAGTTCTCCGAGCAATACAGACATTTGTTCAAGCTTTTTTAGGATGAGATTGTTAAGCATATTTCTTCATCATTACTTCTTCACGTAAACGACGGAATTTCGCAGTATCAACGTACTCTTTAAAAGCTAGGACTTTGAATCTAATAAAATCGAAATACTCACCATCTATGAGTTTGCCATTTCTCGCAACCTCGAACTTCAAGAGAGGTGAGGCAGTACGAAGATCGACGATGTCAATCTTATCTTCATTGATATCTAGCTTTTTTGAGATGTAATCTGACAGGTCAGTACGTTCAGATAGAGATAACGACTGCTTTCCAAGCACACCAAAATCATGGTCAGACATGGTAGTAGATTTACCGCTCACCTGCGAACCAAAAGCAATGATAAGTGGAGTCTTCATGTTTATAATATAACATATCTCTCTAGATTTTCCTATTTTTGTCGGATATATTCTGACAGAGATCATCAAGGTGCAACCTTGATAATTAGCCCTACCTCCCCATATTATATAACTGTTTAACTTCGGAGGCAGAGAGAGCGCGGTTGTAGATACGGACGTCGTCAACCAAAGAATCCCAACTGTATGTACCGGTACTTCTTGCTCCTATAGTCGTTATTTCTCCAGTTCCAGCTATAGTTCCTGTTAAATTATCAGGTGTTCCAGTAAGTGCCCCATTTACATAATATCTCACCTTACTTCCATCATAGGTATAACCTACATAAGCCCACGAACTTCCTATTACATTACCAGATTGATTAACAGTTGTGCAATCTGAATTCCTAACAAATATATCTATACTATATCCTATACTCTGTTTGATAAAAAGATCTCCGCAGGGAGCTGTCCAGTAGCCTCCATCATAAGAAGATATATTAATCTTAGACGGATTTAATATTTTTATCCACATGAATACAGACTTCTGACTTAAATTGGTTAGACTGGTAGAAGTCATTGAACCAACAATTTTTACTCTGTCATCCACCCCATCAAACTTCAGCCCCTGCCCCATCTTCCCTTGCGCGTAAAAAGTAGAAGTGGCGATGTTGATCAAGTTACCATTATTACCATTGCCACTTTTATCTTGTGCAACACCATTTGCCATATCTTTTCCATCAAAAGTCCAATAACCCATCAACCCGGAAGCGAGGCCTCCGGAGACTTTTGGTGGAACTGATACTTTATTTCCACCCATACTATATAGTTGCTGGATTTCAGTGACTGAGAGGGCGCGATTGTAAATACGGACGTCGTCGAGGGATCCGTTGAAAAAATTGGCGGGGGTAGCTTGATAATCAGCTCCAACGCGCACACTACCAGCTTGTACAGGTATAGTACCTGGAGAGCTTTCACTCGCACCTTTTTGGACTCCATCAACATAGACTCTCATATCAACACCATCATACCTACCTACCAGATGATGCCATTTACCATCCGCTATATTAATCACACTATCAGCTGTATACGTATTTGCACCATTCTTCATCATAAATTGACCACCATTGACCATACTCAAAGCATAAGGAACATTGGTTTTTTGTTCGGCACCACAAGTGACTGTAGTAGGAGGACTTTCACTTGTTACTGAATTAGTAGCTTTGATATTATATACACCAGCAGATTCACATTTTAGACTTTTGGTAAAAGAAGAAAGGCTAGAAGAACAGGTATCTCCATTACAATCAAGATATGGATCGGGTGTAGGTGTTCCAGAAGGTATAGTTACATAAGAACCAGTTACATCAGTTTGAATATATTTCGTCCCACATGTACCTATAGAAAAAACATTTACAGACACTGTAGAGCCAACATTTGCTGTATATGGGTGATCTGTAAAATATATATCCGTACACGGTGAAGAAAAATCAGTCCAAGACATTTCCTTCTTAGTCAGAGTTCCAATTTTATTTTTTGCAGTAAGAACAGTCTTGTATTCTTTATCAATAGTATCGTGTACAAACCAATCTCTTTTCCATAAACCATCATATATAGTACCTTTAACCAATTTCAAATCTACCCAATCAGTCCCTTTTTCATGAGGAAAAGAAGCTATTACCGATTGAATTCCATTTTTATCAACTATCCTTGAACTTATATTCATATTATCCCCAGGCTTAACATCCAGAGGAAAGATATGGGAACTTTTTATTGAATTATTGTCAGATATTGGTTTAGCTAGATGTACGAAGTAATCCTTGAAATCTTTTTGACTCCAGTCATACCAGATCTGACCGATTGATTGATTGTCCAAAGTACTGATCTTGAATACCTGATCTTTTTTGATTCTCTCTTGAAGATTTTTCTCATTAGTATTTTGTAATACTTTTTGCTTACTTATGATAAATTCCGTATTCCAATAATAATCTTTCCCTTCACGGACATCCATATCCGTCTTTATAGTTATATCGCCATAGACTTGATCTAATGTTTTGTAAACAGCTTTAACAAATTCATAATTTCCACAACAAACCCAAAGACGAATAGTACCTTCGCTATTAACTTTTTTCTTTAATAACTGAAAATATTCTACAGAATAAAAAGGTGAGACTTGGCTTAATGAAGGCATATTCAATTCAACATTCACAAAATCGTATTTACTTTGAGTTCTAGCCAAAAAATGTAATATATCATCTGTACGCAAAACGACTTTTTTATCTTTGAGGAGATTATCATTACCAAAATATTTCAGAGTTTGCTGTAATACTGGATTTATATCTACAACTTCAACAGTATCTATTTTGCTACTAGAAGCGATCATTTGTGCTGAATATCCACAACCAAGCCCAACATCTAGTGCCGTACTTTTTCCCGGCAATTTGCCTAAAATAGAATCTAGATTCGTCTCCAATAAAGGATAATTGCTATCACATTGAATGATCTTGGATATTGAAAGTGATGTATTATTATTTTTATTCGTGACCGCAATAGCACCAAAAGCAGATTCTTTTTTAAAAAGAGTATTCTCAACCGAAGAAATCGTACCCGAACTTGATACTGTAAAATTTTTATCTTTTACAAGACTTCCAATCAAAAATATGAGAACAATTGTGGTCAATAGAACAAACCATATTCTTTTTGTTTCAATTTTATAAATCAATAAACCAGCAATAATATTTATTGTCGCTCCGAAAACAAAAGCTATACTCAATCCAAATATTGGCAATAAAATAAAACCTGACAATAATGCACCCAAGACTGCCCCTACCAGATCCCAAGAATAAAGTTTTCCTACAACACTACCTGCAGTTTGGACATCTTTTATTATTAATGATGAAGCCAGTGGAAAAGAAGCACCGAGCATTACAGTTGGAAAAATCAAAAAGGAAATACCAACCAAAAACTTAAGAATTAGAATCAAAGTCGGAGAATTGAAAGCTAAATCATAAACAACCGGCATAGCATACAAAATATGTTGATATTGAGTTAGAACAATGAGAGCGTATATGCCAGCCAATATCTGCATAATAACTAACAATCTCAACGGAGATTTGATACTGGATAAATATTTTGAAATGATAAAACTACCCAAAGCCAAACCAAATAAAAATGAAATGATGGCTGTAGCGACCGAATAAGAACTGGAATTGAAAAAGTAAGTCAGAGCCTGCGTTGAAGCTACTTCATATATCAAAGCTGAACAACCAGACAATGCTGTAACTATGATAATAATATTTGCAGATATTTCTTTTTGTCTTGATTTATAAAAACCTAAACCAATAAACGAAAAAATAAGAATTATTGATAATATTAAAATATCTTTTTCAATAGCAAAAAGACTTGGTGGATTTTTATTTGGAACCTTAACATCGACAACTTCGGAAACCTCGGTAATCGGTGGATCCTTTGCGATGATATAACCACCGCTTGTTGTGGTTTTTACCCACGCAGACAAGGTTACATTCGCAGGATTCAACTCTGATGCGTCAGCCACCTCAACATAATCATCCACCCCATCAAACTTCCCCGCTTGACCAATCTTCCCTTGTGCATAAAAAGTAGAGGTGGCGATATTGATAACATTCCCATTGTTTCCATTACCACTTTTATCTTGTGCAACACCATTTGCCATATCTTTTCCATCAAAGGTCCAGTGGCCCACCAATCCAGAAGAGATGCCTGCAAGGGATTGTCCAGAACCTGTAGATGAGAGCGAGGCTGATACTTTATTTCCACCCATACTATATAGTTGTTGGACAGTGGAGGTAGAAATAGCACGATTATAGATACGAACATCGTCTAATAGACCATTGAAATAATAACTACTAGCTTGACTCCCTAAATAAGCTGTTGTTGCCAATGTACCACCTCTTGCATAATAAGCTCCCTGTGCAACAATAGAATTATTACGGTAAATTTTTAGACCTTCAGTTGAACTACACGTTGCCACAATGTGATACCAAGAGTTTGACCAAGAAAGTACACTTGAATTTAACCAATGGCCTCCTCCATCACAAGTCATAACCAATGACTTATCAACAGCGATTCCAATCTTAAAATCATTAGTTGAGGGAGCATCTGCTAGACTAAAAAGATACGGGGTATTTGAATGAAATGTACTACTATTAGTAGGTTTCATAAA
Source organism: Candidatus Paceibacterota bacterium (assembly GCA_041666915.1). Taxonomy (NCBI): domain Bacteria; kingdom Bacillati; phylum Minisyncoccota; species Minisyncoccota bacterium. The sequence continues at coordinate 91,372 of JBAYFZ010000003.1, read as the reverse complement.
TAACGAGATTGAGACATTACCAGTCCCTATACTATTTTTAACACTGGAGACGTCCACTTTTTGAGCACCACTAAACTTCCCCGCTTGCCCCATCTTCCCTTGTGCATAAAAAGTAGAAGTGGCGATGCCCAAAAAATTACCATTATTACCACTACCACTCTTGTCTTGCATGACCCCATTCACAATATCTTTTCCATCAAAGGTCCAGTGACCGACAAGACCATTTGTGAGTGAACCAGATGAACTCCTAGTCACTCCGACCAAAGCACCTTCGGCAAATCTTGAGCCAATGGCAATAAAAAACACGACAATCATTATCAAAATTAATTTCCTAGAGGAAGATGAGTTCGTTCGCATAAGCCTATTTTAACACATCTACGACTCTTCTATCTTCCCATGTTATACAATTGCACAACCTCGCCAGCAGAGAGAGCTCGGTTGTAGATACGGACTTCGTCAATAGAACCTTTAAAATAATATGCATACTGACTTAAACCAATTATCAAAGGCCCAGCTACTATAGGTGGAACCCAAGCAGTAGTGTCAGAATTTGCCAATAATCCATTGACATAAAGTTTGTAACCACTAGCGTCAGCAGTAGCAACAACGTGATACCATTTGTTTATTCCGCTGAGAGAAGTATATATATCGTGAGAATTATAGGCATTTTTAAAATACAACCTTCCAGCTGAACCAGTATTCAAATCAAACTCCGTATAAAAATCATAGTTATAAAGGTTATATGAAGGAGTAGTATAAAAATCAATTATTCCTCGTCTGATACTATAGCCTTCGGTGAAAAGATTTGGATATATCCACGCTGAAGTGGTTATACCAGCCGAAGGCATAAAGTTGGCACTTGTACCAACGGTCACAGTATCATTTACACCATCAAAATTTCCTGCTTGACCAACTTTTCCAGCCTTATAAAAAGTGGAAGTGGCTATACCAGCAAAAGCGCCTTTACTATTATTCCCACTTTTATCTTGAAGTACTCCGTTAACTATATCTTTTCCATCAAAAGTCCAATAACCCATCAAACCAAAATTGAGGCCTCCGGAAGTCTGGGTGCTCGTAGCCATACTAGGATATACTGCCATTTTTGTACCTGCACCAGTGCTATATAACTGAGAGATTTCTTGAACAGAAAGAGCACGACTATAAACACGGATATCATCAAGTTTTCCTTTGAACCAATAACCATTGTTCCAATAAGTCCCAATAGTCCAATTTGTACTTGGAGGATTGCCGTAGGTACCAGAACTATCACTACTACTTACTCCAATATCAACATTATTCAAATAACATTTCCATAGGGAAGCATTCGTAGATGAATTGATTATAAATGTCAGATGATACCATTTATTCAAATCCGAAGCGGTAAAAGTTTTATTGCAAAATGTTCTGAATGTACCAGCAGAATAAGAATCAACTTCAATCACATTTGAACTAGTCAAGCTTATCCCGTAAGCGGGATTACTAAGTGAATATTTTATGAATGCTTGAGTTGAACTAAGTTTGGTCGGATAAAACCAGAGGGACACCGAATACGGAACAGTCAGAGTTGGAGCGGTCGGGACTTTCATATAATCATTTGTCCCATCAAAATTCCCCGCTTGCCCGATCTTTCCAGCCTTATAAAAAGTGGAGGTTGAAATACTCAAGAAAGTGCCGACGTAATTATTTCCACTCTTATCTCGCATTCCTCCATTGACCACATCTTTTCCATCAAAAGTCCAATAAGCAGATAGACCGTTCATCAAGGAATTGTCGGTACCAGTTTGAGTACTGGTAGCTGTACTAGGAGATGATGACATCTTTGTGCCTGCACCTATACTATATAATTGAAAAACTTCTTGAGCAGAAAGCGCACGGTTGTAGATACGGACGTCGTCGATGGAGCCTGGAAAATAACGGAAACTTGCCGATGAACTTCTGCCAATATTCAGTGAAGAAAACGAATTCAAATTCTTTAATGAAACTGTTCCGGCTGATATACCATTCACATAGAGAGACTGGTTGGAACCGTCAAAAACTCCAACCGCATGATACCAAGTATTCGCCACTATTCCAGTAAACGTATTTCCCCCACCAAAATCCTCACTACCAATATGGAAAACTAATTGGGTATTTATTTGTCCTATTCCTGCACCACTATAAGTTTGACCTGGAAAGAAAACAACATTTAATGTCGAGCCACCCGTACTAGCTGAATTTGGCTTAAACCAAACACTAATCGTCATTGGAGCATTAGCTGAAAATGAATTAACAGTCGTGCTGGCATAATCATTCACCCCATCAAACTTCCCCGCTTGCCCAATCTTCCCTGGTCTATAAAAAGTGGAAGTAGCGATACTTATAAAATTAGCGGTGTTATTGTTACCACTTTTATCTCGCATAGCTCCACTCACTATATCTTTTCCATCAAAAGTCCAATGACCAACAAGACCATTTGTAAGAGGACTAGTAGATCCTGTTGTTGTAACTCCTATAAAGGCAGAATCGGCTATCTGGTAGCTCCACAGAAAGCATAATAAAAACAAAATAGTAATTCTATATAGAAGAGTACGCATAAATGTATTTTAACACATAAAGATCTTTTACTTTCCCATGTTATATAATTGTCGAATCTCAACAGCAGAAAGCGCGCGGTTGTAAATGCGGACGTCGTCCAATGCGGAATTAGTATACCCAATACCCTCTTGATAACCGATCAATAAATTATTTCCAGCATCAGAATATAATCCAGCTCCATCTGTTCCACCACTTTGAGTCTGTAATAAACCATTCTTATATACAGTAACTCCACTTTGTAACGCGGAACCATTCCATGAAAAAACTATGTGTTGCCATACGCCAGTCGTCAATTCACTGTTGTAATATACAATCATATCTGTCGTGCCATCTTTTCTGAATATTAATCTCGCGGGATTTGTGTCAGAAGTTTTTGAAATAGTCATATGCCCAGTACTATTTGAGAGTACACCCTTTGATATGATGGCACCTGTACTATTTGAAGGAGGTTTAATCCAAAACGCTACTGTCATTACGCCACCACTTTGAAGTTGAATGTCATCCAGAGTTGAAGCTGAACCCGCATTTATATAATCATTGCTTCCGTCAAACTTCAATCCCTGACCTATCCTGCCAAGAATAACCGCGCTAGAAGTAGAAGTAAATCCTGACATTGATCCATTATTTCCTTGTCCACTACTATCTGTAACATTTCTTAACATCTTGTTACCATCAAAAGTCCACCAGCCTACCAATCCGGAAGAGAAGCTTCCGGAAACTCCGGAAGTAGGAGGTGATACAGATACTTTATTTCCACCCATACTATATAGTTGTTGGATTTCTACAGCAGAAAGCGCGCGGTTGTAGATACGGACGTCGTCGATGGAGCCGTCAAAAAGAGCACCCGTGACCGGTATACTTGAACCAATAGCCATATTAAGCGAACTATCAGTTCTCCTCGAACCAGCTATATCTGCATCGCGACAATAAGTATAAGGTACCTCCTGCCCATTCTTATAAAGATGAATATGAGTGCAATCATTTGTACCGTCCCACGTAGCAACTAGATGAATCCATGTATTTACAGTAATAGAACCTAGCTCGGCCTTACGACTAACGGCACCATAACCACCCCCAGTGTAGGCCTCTTGAAAAATAAATGCTTTATCTGATGTTGTATAAAACAATGGGCCATTTGAAAATCGTCCTCCTTTATTAACTATATTATATGTACCGTACGACTTAGGATTAATCCATACGGAATATGTCATCTCTGCCAATTGATCTAACGACGCACCCGACCCAACATCCACATAATCATTACTCCCATCAAACTTCAATCCCTGCCCTACCCTGCCAAGAATAACCGCGCTAGAAGTAGAAGTAAAACCGACCATGCTTCCATTGTTTCCTTGTCCGCTGGAATCGGTTATATTATTTTTCATTTTCGGCCCATCAAAAGTCCACCAACCTACCAATCCGGAAGAGAGGCTTCCGGAAGTTCCAGAAACAGGAGGTGGAACTGCCATTTTTGTACCTGCGCCGAGACTGTAGAGTCTACGGACTTCATTGGCAGAAAGCGCGCGGTTGTATATACGGACATCGTCCAAAGTACCCGGAAAATACGAGCTACCATTTGTATCTCCACCAATGACTAGAGCATTAGCGGTTGTTGGTTGAACCCATGCTGTTGTGGTTGAATTATTGAGCGACCCATTTATGTAAATATTGTAACCAGTAGAATCTGCTGTAAAAGTCACATACGACCACGCGTTTAGAGGTAATGCAGAAGCACTATTTAAATTAACCCATGAACGAGACGCATCTAGGATCCCTACCAAACGAGTATTTGTGAATCTTGTATAATATCCATTGCCAGTCTGGAGCTTAGTAAGAAAAGTTTTGGTAGACGCCGTAGTAGGTTTTAACCACAAAGATATAGTGATACCATTTGCGGGATTGAAGGTGGCTGAAGATCCTGTATTTATTACATAATCATTGCTCCCATCAAACTTCAACCCTTGCCCTATCTTACCAGCTACAACTGCCGAAGAAGTTGAGGTGAAATTTACGAGTTTTCCATTATTACCATTACCACTTTTATCAGTAACATTACGTAACATATCTGCACCGTCAAAAGTCCACCAACCCAAAAGACCACTCATCAAACTATTAGAGCTAGACATAGAACTACCGACGACCGAAGCTGACACTGTTTGATAGCCAAAAAGAATACAAAAAATAAATAAGGGAAGTATTTTATTTATTTTAAGTATTTTTTTATTCATAAATTAATATTTAATTATGGGGCTGGAGTTGGTGCAGGTGCTGGAGCGGGTTCAGAAACAGGCGCTGGTGCTGGAGCTGGAGTAGGTTCAACGACAGGTGCCGGAGCAGGAGTTGGTTCAACTACTGGATCTGGAGTAGGTGCTGGTGTTGGTGTTGGAACAGGTTCTACAACTGGTTCTGTAATTGGAGATGGTGTTGGATCTGGAGTTGGGATTGGTTCAGAAACTGGAGGTGTACTCGTTGCAACAACAGGAGGAGTTGAACTTGCTTGAATAGGATTAACTACAGGTTCTACTGGAATTACTACTGGATTTGGAGTGACTATCGCAGGATTCTCTGGAACTACTGGTATTGTTGAAGTTGCAACTTCTGGAAGAGGAACACTAGCACATGTACCTTGAATCTTATTCCAATCACCATTCTTGATAGTTACACACCATACTGCACCAGAAGCCTGATCTACGATTTCCATACCTTTGGAGATAGCGACTGTTCCTGCTTCAACACGATTGATATAAGCGACCTTGGCCGTAAATCTGTCTACGACCCAATCACCTGCTGAAGAAATAATATTTTTGACCGCCTCTGCGACAACGGCAACAAATGAAGGATTTGAAGTCAAAACAGAAGCTGTTGAAGAAGAGACAGCAGTAACAAATTCTGTACTTGAAGCCAAGTTTGAAGCAACAGTAGCGCTAGTTGAAGCTACGAGAAGTTCCATATTCAAAGTACTTGAAGCTAATATTGCATCAACTTTCAAATCCAAAGCTACGATAGCGTCGGCTAGACTTTGTACTGACGAAGAGGTTGTCTTGATCTGACCATCAATACCCGCTTGCATATCAGCTGTACTTGAAGCCAAAGAACTCATATCTCCAGACAATTTACTCAATGACTGACTGACACAAGTGACATTATTTGAACAAATGTCTCCAGAAATATTTACATTTCCTAGATCGTCAATAGACAAAACTCTCTCGCCTTTTTGACTCTTTAAATACAAAGCCTGAGTAGTGGTTGAATTGATAGGTTGTGCTTCAGTGAAGCTGAAGTTGTTTGCGAAGAATAGATCACCAGTATAGGTATTGTCTGCACGGAAACCGCCTATGACCTGTAAGTTACCAGTGATAGTAGAAGTTGCTCCGGGTGTATTCATTGTCAAAAGTCCATTCTGATCAATTTGTAGAGATGGTGAGGCATTGGTTGAAGTAGAAATTGCAAACAAAGGTGTAGTACCAGAAGTTGCTCCTTGGATAGAAAGTTTTGCGTATGGTGAAGATGTAGCAATTCCCACATTTCCAGTACCGCTAACCATAAAGTATGAACCAGTGAATGTTGCTGTTGTCGTACCAATATTGAAAGCTGGGTATGTGGTTGTAAATGGTGAGATTGCAAAACTACCCCAAGGAGAAGTCGTACCGATACCTACTCCGGCATTTGTAATATTACCTCCACCATCAGAAAGACCTCCGATAGTAAGCATTGGCGCACTATTCAAATGAGCAGTATAACTCTGTGGTGTATTTGCAGGAGCGCCAGAATCTATGACAAGTTCTGCCCATGATACAGCACCGGCATTTGTTTCAAAATTGAAGTTTCCTGTTTGGAGTGAAGAAGCTGAAGTAATACCTGTGTAAGCTTCGTAGATAAGACCACCATTTCCAACATTAAATCCACCAGCGATAGTAGTCGTTGCTGTAGAAGTACCCATGCTTATACTGCCGTTTGCTAAGACACTAAAGAGAGTGGTTGTGGCATAAGCACTGGTAGAAGAAGCGATTGCAAACAAGGTGGAGTTATAAGTATCAGTTGCTCCGGCGTGAATAGAAAGTTTTGCAAATGGTGAAGTGCTACCGATACCGACATTGCCACCAGTTGTAGCAAAGTAAGCATTTCCTGTTGAACTGATCTGTGTGGTACTTGCATATCCGAAGACATTCAAGCCTGTCCATGTATTGTAATCAGATAATAGAGTAGAACTTGATGTGCCGTCGCCTGCACCACCACCGCCACCTATACAAACATCATTAACAGCAAAACATCCTGTTCTTAGGTTTATACCTGTGCCAAATGTTGAAGTGGCTGTGGCTGAGATGTTGATGGTGTTACTGCCAGTATCACCCAAAGAAAGGATAGAACCTGGGGTGGTTGTTCCTATTCCAATATTTCCTGAGAAATAACCTGTACCATTTTCCAATACACTCATGAGTGTTGTTGAAGCACTGTTTGTTAATTCAAACATCCTATTTGTTCCTGTTGAAGCCCCCCAAACTGAAAGTCTGGAATATGGAGTGGTTGTACCAACGCCCAATTCTCCTGCAAATGAGTTATCACCCGTACCATAGAACACTGCGTGTCCAGTACTATTTATAGTAGCTACCGTAGCTTGAGATCCGTTTGAAAAGATGACTCCTTGATTGCCGTGATCGTAGTTGAAATAGACAGCTCCAGACTTTGCGCTAAGTATTGCATTACCGGTTGCAGGATTTGTTCTAAAATCACTGTATGAGGTACCAGCATCACTGTTGCCTGTATAGAAACGGAAGGCGTCAGCGACTATTGATTGGCCACTAGATTTGAATGTTCCACTGACATCAAGAACATTTGTTGGGCTTGCTGTTCCGATACCAACATACCCATTTCCCAAAACTGTAAGTAACGAAGCTCCAGTAGTAGAAGCCACTGTAAAGAGTGGTAATGCTCCATCTTGTTGTGCAGAAGTAGAAACTGAAAGAGTTGAGAATGGTGAAGTTGTTCCAACTCCTACCTTTCCACCTGTTGTAGCAAAGTAAGCATTTCCAGTTGAACTGATCTGTGTGGTACTTGCATATCCGAAGACATTCAAACCTGTCCATGTGTTGTAATCAGATAGTAGAGTAGAACTTGATGTGCCGTCGCCTGCACCACCACCGCCACCTATACAAACATCATTAACAGCAAAACATCCTGTTCTTAGGTTTATTCCTGTGCCAAAGGTTGAAGTGGCAGTAGCTGAGATGTTGATTGTATTGTTTCCAGTGTTTCCGAGAGAAAGAAGAGTACCTGGAGAGGTTGTGCCGATACCGACACTTCCATTATTCAAAACTTTCATAAGTGTTGTTGAGGCACTATCTACAAGCTCAAATATTCCTCCTGTTCCAGTACCATTACCAAAAACTGTCAATTTTGAACTAGGTGTAGTCGTACCTGCAGATGTACCTCCGATAGATACTCTCGGCCAATCAGATTGAAGATTACCAGCACCATCTGATATACCATATATAGTAAGTGTTGAACTTCCGTTTAGACCTGCTGAATAACTCTGGACTGTACCGCTTGGAGCATTGGAATCTGTAGGAAGATCTACCCATGAGACCATACCTGCATTTGTTTCAAAATTGAAATTAGAAGTCTGTAGAGAACTGATATAAGTAATACCTGAACCCTGTTCGTAAGTAAGTCCACCACTACCTACATCAAAACCACCAGCAAATGTTGAGGTTGCTGTTGTAGAAGTTGCATGGAAGTATTCAGCCACTACTGGACCAACTACTGAAAGTTTTGCATAAGGAGAAGTTGTACCAATTCCAACATTACCCAAGAAATAGCCTGTACCATTTTCCAACATACTCATAAGTGTTGTTGAGGCACTGTTGGTTAGCTCAAACATTCTGTTTGTTCCTGTTGAAGAACCCCAGACGGAGAGTTTGGAGTATGGGGAGGAGGTGCCTACTCCTAAATTAGTGCCAAGTGTTCCATCAGCAGACTGGACTATAAGATTAGATCCAGAAGCCCCAATTGCAGGAAAAGCTGAAGTGGTTCCTCCAAGATTAATTCTTGAAAAAGATGTTCCAGCGTTATTATAGAAAGAAAATTGACCATCAGCAGTTGAATAAATACTACTACGACCATTCCATATCAAGCCGTAAACACCACCCGCATATAAGGCTCCACCAGCAGCAATATTTCCACTAGCAGATATTCCCCCTGTCACATCCAAAGCAACCGTTGGATTAGATTTACCAATTCCAACATACCCATTTCCCAAAACAGTTAATAACGTCGCACCAGTCGTAGAAGCTACTGTAAAGAGTGGTGATGCTCCATTTTGTTGTGCAGAAGTAGAAACAGAAAGAGTTGAGAATGGTGAGGTGGTACCAATTCCAACATTACTATTGAATATATTAGAACCTGTCCAAGTATTATTATCAGACAAAAGAGTAGAACTTGCTGTACCATCACCTGCGCCTGCACCACCTCCTACGCAGACGCCGTTAATGGCAAAACAACCGGATGTAATATTCCAACCTACGTTAGAAGTAGAAGTAGCTGAACCGGAGATATTTAGACCAGCCAAAGTAGTAGTGCCAAAGCCGGTGGTAGCTACAGAGAAGACCGAGCTGGTAGCCGCGTTCAGTATCTGGAAAGCCGTGGCTGAATTGGTTGGAGTCTGGAAAACCACGTCGCCGTAGATGTTAAGTTTGGCTAATGGAGTGGTGGTGCCGATGCCGACGTTGCCTGGTAAATATTGCGTAGTAAAACCAGTACCCAACTGTAACTGTGTACCACTATAAGAAACAGCGGTTCCACCATTAAGTTGAAGATAAGTTGCTATATTCAATAGACCCGAAGAATTCATACTCATAACTGTGTTTGCTCCAGACGCGACAATAAAAAGCTTTGTTGGATTATTTGTCCCAATCCCAACATTCCCATTTCCCAAAACTGTAAATAACGAAGCACTTGTAGTAGAAGCTACTGTAAAGAGTGGCGTTGATCCATCCTGTTGAGCAGAAGTAGAAACTGAAAGTTTACTGAAAGGAGAAGTGGTACCAACTCCAAAATTCCCTGTACTTGTAATGTACGAGGCACCCTGATTGCCGAAATAAACATTACCAAGAGCGCTTGAAGAATCATAACCGAGATAAAGATTACCAGCAGTACCATTTGCAGTAGAACCTGTACCTCCAGCACCACCTGATATATATAGACTCCCTCCAGCACCACCATTATTGGTTGTAGCACCACTAGCATTACCTCCAGCACCACCTTTCAAAGTGAAAGCTCCACCATTACCAGCAGTATTAGAACTTGCTAGACCACCATTTGAAGCATTACCTCCAGCACCACCAGCCAAAGTCATGAGACCTCCGTTACCTGCAACTCTAGACATAAAATCAATACTAGGAGAAGCCGTTGCACCTCCAGCACCAGCAAGCATAGATACTGCACCTCCAGCACCACCTGTCTCTGAGAAAGTAGAAAGTCCTGCGGAACCTCCAACACCAGCTGTAAGTTGCAAACCGCCACCGATACCACCAACACCAATATTTGTATCATTTGAATTTCCTCCGATACCACCGGCTACAGAGAAACCTAGAGGAGCATTTGTACCTGTACCACTACCAACAACGGTCGGTTGAGGATTTGTGATAGCAAAGCCTCCGAGAGAACCATTGACTGCCATTGTAACTCCACCAGTAGAAGAAACCCCGACATTCATGTAATTACTCGTGTTATATGCGAGCTGGAATTGAGGAGCGGAAGCGTTGAAGACTGACAAAGCTGAGGTAGGAGTAGTTGTACCGATACCAATAAAACTATTTGTCTGATTTATAAATATAGAAGAAGTTGCAGAAACTGCTTGCAAATTTGCAGAGTAATAAGGTATCTGACCAGGTGTACCCAATGCAATAGCACTAGCACCCAAAATTCCCAATGTTGAAGTTGCAACTAAGTCATATTTTCCAGTACCATCACCCATAAGTAATTTTCCATATGTTGGAGATGTAGATGTACCTGTACCTCCATAAGCAATTGAAAGTGTTGAAGTTGCAGAAACTACTCCGTTGACAGCTTGGAGAGAACCATTCAAATAACCGATAGTAACATTACCATTTGCAGAAACTTTAAATAGACTTGAGACTATATCTGTTGCTGTCGTTGAAGAAACATTGAATAAATCTGCTTGAGAACCCAAGACTCCGGCAACATCCAATCTTGCCAAAGGTGAAGTCGTTCCAACACCAACATTACCAACAAGAGTAGACAAGCCTTCAACTTGTAAGACTGAGCCACTTCCATTTGCAGTAGAAGCTCCAATGAGAACATAAGGACTCATTAGACCGAATTGACCATCAGAACCAGCACCTACACCATCAACCAAATGGAGGTAACCACGACTACTTGATGCGGCTCCAATCTGTATAAAAGCATCATTATCATTACCTGCTAGCAAATTACCAGTACCGTAACCGAGGAACAATCCGCGAGAATTATCATCTTTGAATATACCCACATGTCCATAATCTTGATTGGAAATAAAGTTTGCTATCTTACCTGCTGTACCAAAATAACCATCAGCTATGACATTAAGAGGAACTGAATTATCTATAAGTGATGTTCCACCAATGATAGTGTAGCCACTAAAGCTAGAAGTCCCATCAACTGAAAACTTACTGACAGGACTTGTCGTACCAATGCCAACATTGCCTCCCAATGTCGCAAGATATGTATCAGCCGTTGTTGTGAATTGTGTTGAAGAGGCATACCCAAAGACATTCAAACCTGTCCATGTGTTGGTGTCTGATAGTAGAGTAGAACTTGCTGTACCATCTGCACCACCGACACAAATTCCGTTGACGGCGAAGCAACCTGTTCTTAGATTTATTCCTGTACCAAATGTTGAAGTGGCAGTAGCTGAAATATTAATGGTACTGTTGCCGGTATTTCCAAGAGAAAGGAGTGTACCTGGGGTGGTTGTTCCAATTCCAATATTACCCAAGAAATATCCTGTGCCATTTTCCAACATACTCATGAGTGTTGTTGAAGCACTGTTGGTTAATTCAAACATTCTGTTTGTTCCTGTTGAAGAACCCCAGACGGAGAGTTTGGAATATGAGGTAGTTGTACCGATTCCGATACCAGCATTTATAATATTCCCAGCACCATCAGAAAGACCTCCGATAGTGAGCATTGGCAAACCGTTCAAGTTGGCAGTGTAACTCTGTGGTGTATTTGCTGGGGCACTACTATCTATTGGAAGATCTATCCAAGATACAGCACCTGCATTGAGATCAAAACTTAAGTTACCCATTTGGAATGAAGAAGCTGAAGTGATACCTGTAGAAGCCTCATAAACAAGTCCACCATTTCCTACATCAAGCCCACCAGCAAATGTTGAAGTTGCTGTTGTGGAGGTTGCATAGAAATATTCAGCCACTACCGGACCAACCACTGAAAGTTTCGCGTATGGTGAAGTTGTTCCAATTCCAATATTACCCAAGAAATAGCCTGTGCCATTTTCCAACATACTCATGAGTGTTGTTGAAGCACTGTTGGTTAATTCAAACATTCTGTTTGTTCCTGTTGAAGCACCCCAGACGGAGAGTTTGGAATATGGAGAGGTGGTGCCGATGCCGACGTTGCCACCAGTCGAGACTCTCATCCTTTCTGAACCACCAGCATTAACTACAAGAGGATAAGTACTTCCATAAGTATCTCCTATATTTATAGCAGAATTTGCTAATATAAGAGAAATCACATTACTTGTTCTATAAGAGGCTGCGTTCACACTTCCATTAACATCTAATGGATACGCTGGATTCATTGTTCCAATCCCCACATTCCCATTTCCCAAAACAGTTAATAGCGTCGCACCAGTCGTAGAAGCTACTGTAAGAAGTGGTAATGACCCGCTCTGTTGTGCAGGAGTAGAAACAGAAAGGGTTGAGAATGGCGAAGTTGTTCCAACTCCTACCTTTCCTCCAGTCGTTGCAAAGTAAGCATTTCCTGTTGAACTGATCTGCGTGGTACTTGCGTAACCAAAGACATTCAAACCTGTCCAAGTATTAGTATCAGACAAAAGTGTAGAACTTGCTGTACCGTCTGCACCGCTCAAACAGACGCCGTTAATGGCGAAACAACCTGTTCTTAAATCTATTCCCGTACCAAAGGTTGAAGTGGCAGTAGCCGAAATATTAATGGTACTGTTGCCGGTGTTTCCAAGAGATAAAAGTGTGCCCGGAGTGGTCGTGCCGATGCCGATATTTCCATTGCCTAAGACAGAAAATAGAGAAGCGCCCGTAGTAGAAGCAACCGTGAAGAGCGATAACAATCCACTCTGCTGTACAGGAGTAGAAACAGAAAGAGTTGAGAATGGCGAAGTTGTACCGATACCAACATTTCCAGAAACTATCAAACTCTGCATGGAAGAAGTTCCTGATTTACTGATTGACCAATCTGCCGTGTTTAATGAAAATTGACTTAGGCTTGAAAGACCGTAAGCATTCAACGTTGACATTCCACCACCTAGTTGTATTCCCTTTGTAAAGCTACCACTTTGTGCATAAATAGATTTGAAACGATTGCCGGTTGGGGTAAAGATATATGTTTGACCGCGAGATGTACCTCCGCCAGCGGCACCATATGCTCCAACCATAACATCAGAGTACCCATCATTATTTATATCTCCAGCAGAAGTAACACTGGAACCAAAAGCATCACTAGTGGCAATTCCTGAAAAAGCAACGTCTGCAGATGAAGCTGTATAAGTACTTGAAAGATCAGACTTACCGTAGAAAATATATGCTTGACCGCGAGATGTACCTCCACCAGCGGCACCAACTGCTCCAACTATAATATCTCCATATCCGTCACCATTCACATCTCCAGCGGAGGCAACACTGTAACCAAGAGCATCACTATTGGCGATTCCGGAAATAGTTACATTAGCGGAAGATGCAGAATATGTACTTGCTAAATTTGATTTACCGTAGAAGACATAGGCTTGACCGCGAGAAGTACCTCCACCAGCTGCACTACTTGCCCCAATGATAAAGTCAGAATATCCATCACCGTTCACATCTCCAGCAGAAGCAGAACTGATACCCATAAAGCCCATATCTACCATTCCAGTGACAATAACATTCGCAGAAGAAGCTGAATAAGCACTTGCAAGGTTTGGCTTACCATAAAAGATATAGGCTTGACCGCGATTATTACCTCCAACATCTGCAGATTGTGCACCAATGATCACATCGCCATATCCATCACCGTTCACATCTCCAACAGAAGCTACGCTATTACCCATCTGAACACCATCGGTATTTCCTGAAATAATAACATCAGCATTTGCTGTAGTATATGTACTTGCAAGGTTTGGCTTACCATAAAAGATATAGGCTTGACCACGATCAAAACCTCCATCATCAGCAGACAATGCAGTCATGATCACATCGCCATATCCATCACCGTTTACATCTCCTGCAGAAGCTACAACTTGACCATTACTATCATAATCAGCCGCTCCGGAAATAATTACATTTGCAGAAGAAGCAATTATTGCACCTGTGAAATTTGGGCCTCCATAAAAGATATATGTTTGACCACGATATGAACCTCCGCCAGCAACATTAGTAGCTCCGACTATCACATCGCCATATCCATCACCGTTTACATCTCCAGCAGAGGCGACACTAGTACCAAAACTACCAGAATCTTCTGAACCAGAAAGGATAACGTCGGCAGAAGCAGGAGCAAATGTTGTCCTAGGAGTGGTTGAACCAAAGAAGATGTAAGCTTGACCACGATCGGTACCTGCACCATCAGCAGCAGTTGCACCGATAATAACATCGTTAATACCATCACCATTCACATCTCCAGCAGAAGCGGAACTAACACCAAGTAGATCTGAATTAGCGATTCCTGAAGCTGTAATATTAGCTACGGAAGCAACAGCGGAATTTAGAGTGTAGCTACCAGCGGTATATAGGTTAGTCATTGAAGGAGCAATGTTGCCTTCCACAAAAAGTTTTTCTGAAACAGTAGAAGTCCCAATCCCCACATTCCCATTTCCCAAAACTGTAAATAATGAAGCACTCGTTGTAGAAGCAACTGTAAAGAGTGGTAATGTTCCACTCTGTTGTGCAGAAGTAGAAACTGAAAGTTTACTGAAAGGTGAAGTTGTACCAACTCCAACATTCCCACCAGTTGTTGCGAAATAGGCGGAACCTGTTGAAGATATCTGCGTGGTACTTGCGTACCCAAAGACATTCAAACCTGTCCAAGTGTTAGTGTCTGATAATAGAGTAGAACTTGAAGTACCATCTGCACCACCGACACAAGTTCCGTTTACAGCGAAGCAACCTGTTCGTAGATTTATTCCTGTACCAAAGGTTGAAGTGGCTGTAACTGAAAGATTGATGGTGCTATCACCGGTATTTCCAAGAGAAAGAATAGTACCTGGAGTGGTGGTGCCAATTCCGATATTACCCAAGAAATAACCTGTACCATTTTCCAACATACTCATTAGTGTTGTTGAAGCACTGTTGGTTAATTCAAACATTCTGTTTGTTCCTGTTGAAGAACCCCAGACGGAGAGTTTGGAATATGGGGTAGAGGTGCCGATGCCTACGAGGCCGGCATCTTTAATCGTCATAACTGTGCCGACAGAGGCTGTTTTGAGAGCAAGATCAACACCAGAATTTGCAAAAGAATACGCTCCATTGGAAACCGAGTCATAATATATTCCTGTATTCTGAACAAGTAGATGAGTACCGGCTATCATGGTTGTAGCATTTATATTTCCATTAACATCTAAAACACTTGTAGGCACCGCCGTACCAATCCCCACATTGCCATTCCCAAGAACCGTAAGTAGCGAGGCACTCGTTGTAGAAGCAACTGTAAAGAGTGGTAATGATCCGCTTTGTTGAGCAGGAGTAGAAACTGAAAGTTTACTGAATGGTGAAGTGGTACCAACTCCAACATTACCTCGCAAATCAGCTAAGACAATTTTACCATTACCTCCACCTCCAGTTAGACCTGGATTTATTGTTACATTTCCACCAACACCACTCCCATCAGTAGCACCACCATTACCGGCCGTAAATGTTAAACTACCTCCGTTACCATCTCCTAAAGCAGAACTTGCTCCATTACCAGCGATAAGGATAATATCCGCTCCTTTACCCCCAGGGATCGAAGATCCTCCACCACCGGTTCCTCCTTGAACATAGAGAGCTGTTGGTGCAATCCTAGTTTCCGCCGTACCTTGTGTCTTGCCGTTTCGTCCTAAGATACTGAAAATTGCAGAAGGGCTCGTGCTTCCAACCCCAATCATTCCTTCATTTGTAACTATAAAATCTGTTCTAGTAGAAGAACCAATGACGAATGACGCCCCATCACCAGCAATTGGATTGATTGCAAATTTTGCGAATGGCGAAGTGGTGCCGATACCAACATTCCCACCAGTCGTAGCAAGATAAGCATTTCCTGTTGAACTGATCTGAGTGGTACTTGCATAACCAAAGACATTCAAACCTGTCCATGTGTTGGTATCAGATAATAGAGTGGAACTGGCCGTACCATCTGCACCACTCAAACAGACACCGTTGACTGCAAAACATCCCGTGGAGATATTCCAACCTACGTTAGAGGTAGAAGTAGCTGAACCAGAAATAGTTAGACCAGCTAAAGTAGTAGTACCAAAGCCTGTAGTAGCTACAGAGAAAACCGAACTGGTGGCCGAGTTTAGTATCTGAAAAGCTGTGGCTGAATTTGATGGAGTTTGGAAAGATACGTCACCATAAACATTAAACCTAGATGATGGAGTAGTTGTTCCGACTCCGACATTACCATTTGATAAAATTGAAAAGACACTTTGTGCTGCGCTCCCAAAAAATTCTGCAATCTTACCAGCACCAGATTGTAAGACACTGAAGAAAGTTGAAGATGATGAAGTAGCATTTTGTATATCAGAGCGAAGGAATTGTGAAGAATTCAATCCAGATAAGGTGTCAGCAGAATTTGCAGAAAGAGCCACCGTAGAAGTTGCGGAATAAAATGCGGAAGGGACAGCTCCGAGAATCTTACGAGGTGACATTTCCCCATCCCATGAAGCCGTTGCTCCAGAACCTCCGATCTCAACACCGAGATATAGAGGCTGATTGAAATCAATGCCATCTAAAGCAGTCGTACTTCCAAGCATGGTGCTAAATAATCCACTAGTCAAAGTTATTCTACTATCCGCACCTGTACCCAAACCATCACAAGTTGAAGTGTTACACCATGTCTCAGTCCAAATAGGTGAACCTCCAGACAAGGTCGTATAAAGTTTGAAACGAATACTATATGAACCATTGGCAACATTTGAACCAACACTATCGGTCAATTTACCTTGATAATTTATCTCTGGATTGAAAGTAGTAGCAAATGCTTGTTGAATTCCGAATGAAGCCGTAACAACCAAGACAAATATTGAAATCTTTGAAATAGCATTGAAAACATCTCTGGAAATAGTAACTCCAGAAGTTTTTGGTTTGTCTACAGTCTGATGTTCTGGAGAATAATTGATCCACTTACGAAGCAATGCGATAGCCAAAATAACAAGGATGATTACCAAGAGCAACAACAATATGCCCAAGAAATCAAAATTATTACCGAAATCAAAAGGCATTGCATTGAAAGCAAGCGCAGCAAGAGTTCCATTCAAACGTTTCAAACCTTTATTTTCATAATCCAAAATAACTACTGACATTCCATAACGACCAGATTTACCCAAAGCACCAATAGTCGCTTCATAGTAAGTCTTGTCAGCATTGATACGTAACAAAAATGGGAAGACTTTTGTTTTATCTGATGGATCTTGCAAGGTGAAAGCAACTGTCTTCAAAATTTCAGGAACTTTGTTGTATGCAAGACGAATAGTTAGATTTTCGCCACCTTTTATAGCAACCGTACTACCGATAACTGAAAGATTTTTCCCTTCTTGAATAAATTCAAAATCAGACAAAGTAATCTTTTTGATCATCGGATCCACATTTGTTGACTCTGGAATATTTATAAATGGATCTGTTGAAGTTGGCGAGACTACTATCTCTCCAGCTGGAGCGATGCGAGCTTGAGCCAAAGCACCTGAAGAATATTCTCCATCTATACCCTTTGCAAAAATAGCATAGTAATACGTAGTACCGATTTTTGCACTCTTATCTACAAAAGATTGACCATCACCCTCATATATAGGAGTACCGTCAAATTGATCTATTGGGAAAAATCCTTCTGTACGAACTATTCTGACATTATTGAATCTCTCATCTATAGGATTGTCCCAAGTAAGATTGATATTTTTGTCTGTAGCTTGTGCCAAGAAATTTGATGGGTTTGGCAAAGGACCAAGTTCTACTACAGCAAGATCAGTCTTGAAAGAAATATCTCTATATGTAGATATACCTTGACTATTGGTAGCTGTAATCCTGACAAAATATGTTAAACCTTCAACAAGACCATTTATCATTTGAGAATGTTCTTTTCCATAAAAAATATTTTGAAGGGAACCGATTTCAAAATCATTTGAGAATCCCCACTGGACTTTCGTCTGAGCTGATACATTGGTCTTAAATGAAATATTTGCATTATTTGTTCCAGCGACGACCTTAATATCAGTGATATTGATCACTGAAGATCCCGAACTTCCTCCACCAGAAGAAGGTGGTGTTACTGGAGGAGTTACAGGAGGAACAACTGGTGTTGCTGTAGTTGTAGCTGTAGAAGTGGCAGACTGTCCAGACAATTGAATAATTGAATCAAAAGCTTCTACTGTATATGAATAAGCTGTCTCTGGAGTCAAACCTGTATCGGAATAAACCACTGAACTAGTTGTGGCCAAAAATACAGAATCACGGAAAATCCTATAACCAGTAACTGTGTAGAATGTCGGAACCGAAGCTGTCCAAGAAAGATCAATCTGTGTATCAGAGACTGCGGTAGCCAAAAGATTGGAAGGTATTGCCGGTGGTGTTGTAGCAACTCCAGTAGTAGTTAGAGAAGTTGTAAATGTAGACTGAACGGCAAAAACTGACAAAGGAGAAACAATGAAAGAAATAATTAAAGTAAAGATAACAAAACATCGAGGTGCAACCTTGATGATATTTTTTCCTAAGTTTTTAATAAAATTTTTATTCATTGCTTCTTTGCCCCCTTTTTCTAATCCCTAATTCTCTATCCTCTAATCCCTTACCCTCACAATGCCACTACCGTAATCGTTGTCGTTGCCATATAAACTCCGTCTACTTGTATATGATTACTCCCTGATTCCGCTCTAAACTTTATCGTTGACGCTGTACCAGATGGATTGTTTGATGAAGTTCTATTTAGTATCGTCTTTCCTGTCGTTGATAAACCATTCCAACAAGCATCTGCAGTATCACTTCCTGCAACCCCACAAACTCCACCAGAATCTTCATAATCAACATCCAAATCAGTACTCTCTGGAGTAAAGGCAAAAGAAGAATTTGTTGAAGCGTTCGTAAAAGTAAAATCAGGGACCGCACCAGCTGGAACATAATCCGTAAAACTATCTGCCGATGTCCTAAGTGCTGGAGACATAGTTGCTGCGATCGTCGCTGAATAACCAGCAGGATTGTCGGTAGTTACAGTAAAGGATGTCTGTCCATTGGCTGTACCTCCGGTAACACCTCCGAATGAAGGAGACATTGTTACATTTGAAGATTGCGTGACTGAAACTGTGTAGATATCTTGAGTCTGTTGATAACCAGCTTTCATAATGTAATTGGTACTAGACGACATACCTGTTGCAATTTCTCCGGCAGTATCTTCAATGACATAAGAAGTAGAAGTGGCACGTCCTCCACCAAAATTGATACTGTCATTTTCAAGTTTGTAATTTGTGCTAGACATAACCTCTGCGTTGACAACATTCAATAGACCAAAGATTGAAACTACAAAAAAGGCAGTAACGATTAAGACGGTAAACTTGCTGTGATATCCGACATCACAAGAATTTTTCCTTAAGTTTTTAATGAAATTTTTGTTCATTGCTTCTTTCTTAACTCTTACCTCCTACCTCTTAACTCTTACCTCTTCCTTCTACTTTCTCGTTATCTTGAACTTCTTGAATATCCATCTCACTAATCCTATAAAAACCACCAGACCCGCTATCACCATCAACATCATCTTCCACGGCACGATCCAGAATGTGACACTCATCTCATCTTTGAGGTCACCGTAACCTCTCTCTATGACCGCATGAGCTGTGTATCTTCCAAAGAGAAAAGGTGCTTTCCATTCAACCTCACGAAAGCGAAGTGAATTTGGCATAGCAAACCATGGTTCAACTTTTATATTTCCAACATTTGAACCAAGCAGATTGTTTATAGTTATTGTTCCACTTGGATTGAGGTGAATATTTCCTGAATTCTTGTACAAAAGATCAAAGACTACAGGCTCTCCTCCAGAAATAAACTTGTGATTGCCAGCTAATATAAAACCTGTAAGCTCACCACTTTCTTTGACTGCACCAGCAACTCTCACAAAAACCAAAGTACCTATACGAGTGATTATTGGATTAGTTGTATTGACTCCGGTTGAACTAGAATTGTCACCAGCCTTACTCACGGTACCGATGACAACACTTCCATATAGACCACCTGGCTGAGCATTCTTAGGAACAGATACAGTTATCAAGACGCGAGACTTTACAGCATGAGGAATGTCTATTGAACTTGTACCTATCTTCAAATAATCCTTGAGCGAATATGGGCCACGGTCATTACCCAACAAGACAACAGTTTTGTCTGGATCATTTGAGCCGACGAAATCTTCTTCTACGATTGAAAAAGTTTTCTCTGTACCTAATCTGTTCGCAATAGTAAGTTCAAAAGTTTTTGATTCTCCAGGAGCAATATCTATCTGGACTTTTCCTGGACCAACAACAAAATCATTGAATACTGTATTTTCTGGCAAAGTTTCAAAAGAGACTACTGCTTTTTCTGTAACAGGACTTGTCGTGGTGGATGTTTCTACTTTTGCCAACACCATATTGGAGACACCGACTACGACTACAAATATTGCAAGGATCGCTAGCACCTTATTCAGATTGACAGTATTCAATTTGTTTATAATCGTGATTTTTTTCATATTTTTAATTTGCAGTCGCTGTAAGTGTCGTTGTAGCAACATAAGTATCATCTGGGATAACTGGACTTGGATTGGCATTGATAGTAACTCTAAATTTCAAAGTAGTTGTTGCTCCAGAAGCTGGCGTCTGCCAAGTTCTATTGACTACCGTATACGCTGTTGAAGTTGCTGCTATCCAACATTTGTCAGCAGTATCACTTCCACCAGCAGAATCACAAGCACTAGCAGCGTCTTTGAAAGAAGTTGCTAGGTCAGCAGTCGTAGACGCTTCAACTGAATAACCAAAATATGCCTTATTGGCTGGAACAGTAAAACTAAAATCTGGAACACCTGCTGTAGCTGTTACATAAGCTGGAATAGAATTGGATGAACTAGCATTACCGATCATACCTACCGATGAACTAGCCATGATAGTCATCATGTACCCAAGACTACTGTTAGTAGTCACCACTATCTGCGTTTCGCCTGTTGCTGTACCCCCAGTCAAACCTCCCAAAGAAGGAGAAAGGGTTACATTGGACCCTGGTGTCGTGAAGGAAATCTCTTTGGAGACTGTTTGCGCGATAGTGAAGGTGTTCTGGGCACCCTGTAATATCGCTGGTTCTAAAAATAGGAATATCCAGAAGATTGCAAAGAATCCTATTCCTATTTCCAATATTGCACTGATAATATTTTTTTTCATATTTTTACCTTAAATCTTTATAATAGAGGGCTCATTATGTCTTTTGATAAACTTTACGGTGTCACGCTTGCCCCCTTACCATCTACCGGAACCATTACATAAATAAAATCTTTTCCTTTTGACTCTCTAAACACTGGAGTGATCACACCTGCTGTACCACTCTCATCTGGACTAACTTCAACTTCATCTGAAAACGAACCCTTAATCTTTTGTTTAACCGCTTCATCTACACTATCCGAACCACTTGATGATGTGACTGCTAAACCATTTGGTGATAGTCCTTGACTACCACCAAAACCATCTGGCGGAGATGTATCGTTGAGAGTGAGTTTTGATGTTTTTGTAAACAAAGATGCAATATTGCCAAATCCATTTTTAACAAAAGAAGTAGCAACCATTATCACATCGTAAACATTTGCTCTGGCCGATCCCGATGCAACACTAGGAGAACTAGAAGCATTGGTTGCGACCGAGACTTCTTCACTATTGAAAATATTGAAAGTCATCGTACCCATACCGATAAAGAACATGATTACTAGAGCTGAAGCAAGTGCACGTCTCAAAATTATTGAACGAGTAAGTTCTGGATATGAGATGATAGGTTTTCCTACTGTAGTTAACTTCTTGAGAGACTTTGTAACTTTTCCAGCGATCTCACTAGCTGATCTATTTTTTGTAACAGCTGATTTACTTTCATTCTTTGATAAGAATGAAAGTATTTTTTTATTCTTAGAAACATTCGCAACTGGTGTAACAGGCTTCTTCAATACTGGTAACAATGGCCTTTCATCAGAAGTGTAAACAAATGATGAACCAGAAACTTTGGATTGTGCAGGAGTAGACCCCGAAACAACAGGAGCTTGTTGATTTGATATTACAGGATTTGAACTAACAACTATTGAGGAGTTTGTAACTGTTACAACATTGGTTGAAGTCTGAGTCTGTGTAGAAGCGGAAGTCTTAATTGCTTCTGAGCTTACAACCAAGTTCCTATTTTTCTTTCCACGGAGATTTTCAATCCTGTTTCTGACAACTTCATCTTGGAGAACATTTGTTTTGTGTAGACTGAGAGACTCTTCGGTAATGAACCATGCACGTCCGACCATTTTGCAATCCAACTTTCCTGCTCGACAAAGTTGTCCGATGTAATCAGAAGCATAGTCCGAGATTTCGGAAGCTCGTCTAGACGAGATGTATTTTTTACCTTCAATAATAAAGCTATCTTTCATATTGGTTCGCTAATCATTATATCGTAATCTTTAACGAAAATATTCAGGAAAACTGTGGACAACAAATTATAAAACAGAAATAAAAAAAGGTATGTAGTAATTTTTCCGGAGGTGTAACCTCCGTAAATCTCAGAGGCTGTAATTTCATTTATAGGGAAAGATATATCAATACTTAAAAGAGTCGGGCGACTAGATCGTGTAGAGACCTGTTTTAATCAGGAAGGGATAAACTTAGTATATAAATAGTACTCACACAATAAATATACGGCTAATATTATAAGGTGTGATATAAATAAATATGATGGTTTTACAAGTAGACAATAATTTCAATTCAAAACTTGGCTTTAAAATCGTTTATAGGGCTTTATGCACATTTTTAAGAGTTGCACCTTAATAAATATGTTAAACTTATAAACGTAAAGCTAAAAGTTGATCATGAATTTTTATTAAAATTTTCTATCTTATTTTACCCTTTATAAACATTAATACGATTTAGACAGAATTTGCATAATTTTAGATTACATTTTATTCAATTTATATATATTTAATAACTATTATCAATGTTTATTAACCTTTAATTTTATGGATATTCTTCAAACAAAACTTATAACTATACAGAAAGCAGCCGAGATATTGGGTGTTACCCCTCTCACATTACGCAATTGGGACAATAGCGGTAAATTCTCAGCAGGACGTCACCCTATCAACAATTACCGCGTTTATAAAGTATCTGATATAGAGAAACTACTTATAGAAATAGAAGTCAGTCGTGGAATGAAGAAGCCTACGAAAAAGCAGGTCCGTAAACTCATGGTTCAACATCTGACAGATTAATGTTAATCTATACGGTATATGGAAAACAATAAATATATACCAACTATTGGCTTGGAAATACACGCCGAGCTTCGTACTAATTCAAAGATGTTCTGTTCTTGTAGGAACAATCCAGATGAAGAAAAACCTAACCAAAATGTCTGCCCTATCTGTCTAGCTCACCCAGGTACTCTTCCAGTCCTCAACAAAGAAGCAATCAAACATGTTATCCGCGTAGGTACAGCCATAGGTGGAACTATTGCCGATTTTACAGAATGGGATCGCAAAAATTATTTTTATCCTGATATACCAAAAGGTTACCAGATCTCTCAATACAAATACCCTCTCGTCTCTGGAGGAAATCTTGCTGGCATTGAACTAGAGAGAATCCATCTTGAAGAAGACACTGCCCAGTCCACTCACGACTCACACGAAAAAAGTTTAGTAAATTTTAATAGATCTGGAGTACCGCTCATGGAGCTCGTTACAAAACCTGTCATCCATGATGCCGTCACTGCTGTACGTTTCGCAAAAGAGTTGCAACTACTTTTACGTTACCTTGGAGCTGGTGAAGCAAATATGGAAAAAGGAGAAATGCGTGTTGAAGCAAATATTTCTATCGCCTCCCCCGCTGACACTACCAAAGGAAAATTTGGAACGAAGACTGAAGTCAAAAATTTAAATTCATTTCGTTCTGTAGAAAAAGCTATTGAGTGTGAACTTCTACGTCAGACTTCTCTCCTTGAAGCTGGTGAAGTTGTCGTGCAAGAGACTCGAGGTTGGGATGACTCCGCCGGAGAAACTTATTCTCAACGAAAAAAAGAAAGTTCTCATGACTATCGCTACTTCCCTGAACCAGATATTCCAAAGTTGAAAATTTCTGAGATGCCGGAATTTTCTAAAAATGTTATAGAAAAAGATTTGCCAGAGTTGCCATGGACAAAACGAGATCGCTTCAAAAATTCTTTTGGCATGACTGACAAAGAAGTTGCGGTATTCATAGAACAACCAGAAGTTGCAAAATATTTTGAATCAGTCATTTCCACATTCAAAGGTGATGCAAAGAAGATCAAACTTGCTGTCAACTATCTCCTCACTGATTACTTGGGACTACTCAAAAAAGTCTCTGGTACAAATGATTCAACTGGCACGACCGATTCAACAGAAAATGTCAGTTCAAATACAAACACCGAAAAAAATAATTCAGCAGATAAAAAAGGTTCAATCGGATCTGATGCAAAATCTTCGGGCATTCTCGGACCAATCGGATCAGACACCTTCGCTGAACTCATTGAACTCATCGTAAGTGGTGACCTTTCTTCACGTGGAGCAAAAGATCTTTTGATATTACTCGTAGGTGGAACTGATAGCAAATCGACTCATGTTGAAGCTGGTCAATTGCGTGCATTCGCTGAAAAAAATAACCTTATCCAAAAGAGTGATCTTGGTGCACTTGATCCAGTCATCGCAAACATCATCTCTACCAACCCTTCTGTAATAGCTGAATACAAAAACGGTAAAACTGCTTCACTCCAATTCCTCATAGGTCAAGCGATGAAAGCCACAAAAGGTTCAGCCAACCCTGAAATACTGAAGAAGTTACTCATAGAAAAGATTGGTTAACACTTTTCTGATGTCTGACATCCGGAACGAATTAGAGCCATATAAAATATTTAAACATTAATAAACTATAATAAACACCGCCAACTAGCGGTGTTTTAATTCCCTACCCTTTCGAGAGACATGTCTCTGTTTTTCCGAAATCTCGGCTGACTCCGGAGGTTACACCTCCGGAGGAAATCTTCATTGTTTCTTCATAACTTTTTTATCATTTCTTTAACCTTTCTTTATCAGGATTTTAACTCGTCCTGATAATATACAATTTCGGAGGTTACACCTCCGGAAAAATATGAAAGAAATTTACTATCATATCTACAACCGAGGAGCTCATAAAGCAGTCATTTTTAATGACGCCAGCGACTATTGGCGTATGTTGAAACTACTCTATATAGCTAATAATACCGAATCTTTTGAACTCAAAGGTTTCGGAGAAAAAGATATATTTTCAATTGAACGTAAAGGTACGCTTGTTGATATTGTCGCTTATTGTTTAATGCCTAATCATTTCCATATCGTCTTAAAACTTCCGGAGGCTTCACCTCCAGAAAACATTACTAAATTCATGCATAAATTCTGCACTGGCTATTCTGGTTATTACAACAAAAAATACGATCATTCTGGAACTATCTGGCAAGGATCGTTCAAAGAAAAAGGTGTGTACGAAAAAGATTATCTTGATAAGCTAATCAATTATGTCCATCTAAATCCTTACGGGATCAAGGAACCAGAAATGTCAAAAGAAGCTCAGAAGGAACATGCCATGGAAGCAATGGCCTATTCTAAAAATTATGAGTACTCTAGCTTCAAAGATTATTTAGGTGAGATTCGTAAACAAACACCAATACTGTTTTCCGGAGGTTACACCTCCGGAAGAAACTTCCCTACTCCGCCAACTTCTTAGTCAATTTATCCGACAAATCTTTAATAGATCCATCATCTAAAATACTAACAGTGAGAATAGTCGGCGTCTTATTTCCGGAGGTTACACCTCCGGAAAGACTCTTTCTCGCTTCTTCTATCTTTTCTGGACCTACAAGATCCGTCTTCGTAAGAATTATTATTTCTTCTTTTTGATCCAAACCCTCACCAAATCTCTCCAATTCTTTTCTAATACCTTGATAAACTTCTATAACATTTTCATTCTCCAAAGAAACAAGATGGAGCAACATTTTTGTTCTCTTTACATGCTTCAAGAACTTATGACCGAGACCTTTACCTTCAGCCGCACCTTCTATAAGTCCTGGCAAATCAGCGAGAATATAACCTCCTGGTAAAGCTCCTAGGTTAGGATCCAGAGTTGTAAATTGATAACTACCAACCTTCGCGCGTGCCTCCGTGAGTGCGTTCAGCAGACTAGATTTACCTGCATTAGGAAGACCAATAAGCCCCGCGTCAGCGATGAGGTTCAATTCAACCGTAAAGTCAGCCTCTTCACCATAGACACCGTCAGTTGATTGCTCAGGTCTAATATTTGTAGAAGCCTTGAAGTACTCATTACCAAGACCGCCACGACCACCGTGTAGAATCTTCTGTTCTTCCCCTTCATTGAATAGCTCAATTGTACGTCCAGTCTGCAGATTTACAATCACTGAACCGATCGGTAAATCTATATAACAATCATCTCCAGCCTTACCTTGCATATTAAAATTTTGTCCATCGTCACCATTTCTAGCTTGGAATAATTTTGTAGTTTTATGTCTAGCTAAGATATTTATATCGCGAACAGTCCGTACGTAGACATCCCCACCAGGTCCACCGTTACCACCTCCTGCGCCAGCAAATTCTTTATTCTTCTCATGACGCCAACGAACAACGCCGTTACCGCCGTTGCCTGCTTTTGCATGAAATTGTATTTCGTCAATGAGAGCCATGATGGTAGAGGTAAGAGGTAAGAGGTAAGAGGTAAGAGGTAAGAGGTAAAGAAGCCGATGTAATTTGTGATTAATCTTAGCTCTTACCTCTTAACTCTTAGCTCTACTCTCCATCCTTGATGTTAGTAAATGATGTTCTATATATCTCTAGTAATGCAAAGAGTAATGAAAGTATGAGAGGTCCTAGAACAAATCCGACTGGTCCAAAAACTGACAATCCACCCAAGACTGAAATAAGAATAAGGAATGGATGAATGTGTACTCCTTTATTGATCAAATGAGGACCAAGAATATTATCAATAAGGCCTACCGCGACTGTTCCCCAAATAGTTAACCCTACCGCATAAGGATAATTACCAGTTAATACCAAGTACAATATTCCAGGGACAATAACCAGACTTGTACCTATTCCAGGAATAAAGGCTGCGATAGATGCCACGGCACCCCAAACCGCTGGAGCCGGCACACCGAAAATCCAGAAGCCAAATCCAGTCAGTATTCCTTGAATCAAAGCAACGACGACAGTACCTCCGAAAACCGACAGAATGGCTTTCTTCAAAGTTATGGTAATATACTCATCATAATTATCAAGCAAGGGACTCCATGAGACAAATTTTCTCTTGATCATTGCTCCATCTCTAAGGAAATAGAACATTGATAATAAGAAGACGAACAAATAGATTGCAACCGTCGCTACACCAGTGAAAATCTTATCCAGATTGCCAAATATCCAGATCAAAAAGCCTTTCATATACTCTGTAATGTTCAGCGAATCAAAAGAATAAGCTGGGAAAACATTGAAAAGTCTATTTGATAATGACTGGGACAATGAATTTAGACTATTGATAATAACCGAGCGTTCTGATTCATCTGTTAAAGCTGTGTAAAGAGATTGGACTTCAACGTACATTCTACTGATCAAAAAGAATACTGGTACAACGACAACGACAACAAGAATAAGGACGGTAAGAAAAGCAGCCAAATTTGTCCTAGCTGCTCCAGCACCAACTTTACCAACTCCAAAAAGTTTACTGAACCAACGATAGACTGGGTAAGCAATAACCGAAGCAGCTATACCCAAAATGATCGGTGTCAAAAATGGCAAGAAAATAAAGACTGACGCTACAACAGCACAGAGTAATAAGACAAAAAAGAAGTATGCGGAGACTCTTGAAATCATGACTATAGATTAACACACCATAAAGGTTTTGGGAACCAGATGCCTGACATCCGGAAATATGCTATATTTCAACAACTTCTGGAAGCCTCGCTTCCGTAAACCACATCATTATGGCCATACAAAACTTCTTATTCAAGCAATTACTCAAATCAAAGATGAAGGATGTTCCTCAAGCAGAACAGGATAAAATTTTTGAATTATTAGAAAAAAATCCCGATTTCTTCAAAAAAATAGCTGAGGAAGTGCAAAGTAAAGTCAAAAACGGAAAAGATCAGACTACAGCTGTCATGGAGACTGTAGAAAAACATAAGGAGGAATTACAAAAAGTCTTTGGTGGTAAATAATTATTCCTTCGGTTCGCCAAAGCCCTGAGCTTGTCGAAGGGCGGAGGCGACCAGAAAATCACTCCAAATAGTCAACCACGGTCAAATCTTTGTCTAGTATTTTATCTGCTTCACCAAAGAGAAACTTCCCTTTAAATTTCTTTCTCTTCAAAAATAGTGGTATCCAATAGACGTCATCTGGCCACATTTCTTTGAACGGAATCTCCTCTACGAAAAACCATTGCGGTTTCATCTCATCACTCTCGGTTGGTCTACCACGAAAATCATCGGTCTTAAATATATGGACTTCCAAAATCTCGGGGTTGCCCTGAAATTCAAAATCCAAAATTCCAACTTTTTCAAGATTGACAGCTTTGATACCCGCTTCTTCATGTAGTTCCCTCACCGCAGCATCCTCTATAGTCTCTCCTTTTTCAACCTTACCACCAAAACCATTCCATCTACCAGCTCCAAAGCCTTTCTTCTTCATTCCAAGAAGGACTTTTGGATGTTGATGAACTATGCAAAGTGTTAGTTGTTTTTTCATTTGAAAAATTACTTCCCCGCCCCATGACATTTCTTGTATTTCTTACCACTTCCGCAAGGACAAGGATCGTTGCGACCTACTTCAGGTTCTTTTTTAATAGAATTTGAACTACTTGAGCCATCACCTGCACCAATAATCTGAGCATTTTCATGAACCTCCTTCAGATCAGCTTGAATACCAACAGGTTTTGAAGCGCCATTTGAATTGCTTGAATTACTGCTGACAATAGGATTACCATCATTGACTGGGACTACATGAGGAATGATTTTAATAACTTGCTCCCTCATAGCGCCCTGCATTTCTTTGAATAGTCTGAGACCTTCCTTCTTGTATTCAACCAGAGGATCACGTTGACCGTAAGCGCGTAGATTTACACTTGAACGCGTGTAATCCATTACCTCTAGGTGTTCCACCCAATACATATCAATCGTCTGTAATAAAATTATACGAACAGCCATCAAGAAAGGTTCGCGACCAAATTCTGCAATTTTCTTTTGAATTATTCCCGTAACATCAGAGTTCTCTCCCCCAATAATCTGACCTAACTCCGCTTCAACATCATCAACTGTACCCATAAGCAATTTGCGACGTCTACCATAGATAGCAGTTCTCTGGTGATTTATGATGTCATCAAATTCCAAAACATGTTTTCTAGAATCAAAATTGAATCCCTCAATCTTTTCTTGAGCAGATTCCAAAGACCTAGAAATGATCTTATGTTCAATAGCCTCATCTTCTGGCATGCCGAGCTTACCCATCATTGACTTCAACATATCCGAAGCAAAGACACGCATGAGAGTATCTTCAAGAGAAACGAAGAATTGCGTCTCACCCGGATCACCCTGACGACCCGAACGGCCTCGAAGTTGATTATCAATGCGACGTGCTTCATGTCTCTCTGTACCAAGGACAAAAAGACCACCGTTTTGTTTTATCTCTGCATAAGATTCTGGAGTATTTGGATTACCACCAAGTTTGATATCAACTCCGCGACCAGCCATGTTTGTGGCAATAGTCACAGCACCCTTTTTGCCAGCCTGAGCGATAATCTCTCCTTCACGTTCATGATTCTTGGCATTCAAAATTTCATGAGGAACACCCTCCGCTTTCAAAAACTGTGACAAAACTTCATTTTTTTCAATAGAGACTGTACCAATAAGAACAGGTTGACCCTTGGCATGAAGCTCTTTTACTTTGCGAGAAATAGCTTTGTATTTACCGATCTCCGTGCGGAAGATCTGATCATTCTCATCTTTACGAACAGCAGGAACGTTCGTAGGCACCGTTGTAACTTCCAAACCATAAACTTTGAAAAATTCTTCAGATGAAGTGACGGCTGTACCTGTCATACCCGACAACTTCGGATACATACGGAAAAAGTTCTGGAATGTAATAGATGCATAAGTCCTAGACTCTTGTTGAATAGAAACACCTTCTTTGGCTTCTATAGCCTGATGCAAACCATCAGACCAACGTCTTCCTGGTTGAATACGTCCTGTAAATTCATCAACGATCAAGATCTGGTTATCTTTGACCACATACTCTTTGTTATTGTTATACAAAGCTACGGCCTTGATAGCAGTTTCCAAATGATGGACTGACTTGATACCCTTTTCTGTATAAATATTTTCTATACCCAGAGCCTTTTCAGCTTTGGTAATACCAGCTGGAGTAAGAGAGATTGAACGATGTTTCTCCTCAACCGTGTAGTCCTCATCTTTTTTGAATGAAGTAACAAGCTGGGCAAATTGTTTGTAAGTACTTTCGGCATCACGAGTTGGTGCAGAGATAATGAGAGGTGTCCTAGCTTCATCTATAAGAATAGAGTCAATCTCATCAACAATAGCGTAATTGAAAGTTCTCTGACGCAACCTATCTCTAGAATATTCTAGATTGTCACGCAAATAATCAAAACCGAATTCATTATTAGTACCATAAGTAATGTCAGCCATGTAGGCTTCGTGCCTAGAAACTGGTCGTAGAAATTCATGAACAACTTTGAAAGCACCGAGTGAATCGCGTTCTTTATCTAGTGAATCTGGAAGCGAATCTGGAGGTGTGACCTCCTGGCTCTTGTTGTCATTTACCGTCCCCTTCGAGGATAAACTTCGGCGGGAATCCAGGATATCACCACTAGGTGTGACAGCAGTAGCATCATACAAAAAAGATGCTTCGTGGTTTATAACACCTACAGAAAGACCCAAGAAAGAATAAATCTGACCCATCCAAACGGCATCACGTCTAGAGAGATAATCGTTGACTGTAACAATATGTACACCTTTACCAGTCAGAGCATTCAAATACGCTGGTAATGTGGCCACCAAAGTCTTACCTTCACCAGTTCGCATCTCTGCAATACCTCCAGAATTCAAAACCATACCTCCCAGAAGTTGAACATCAAAATGTCTCTGACCCAAAGTACGGCGAGATGCTTCACGAATCACTGCAAAAGCTTCGGGCAAAATCTCATTTAATTTCGCATTCAAAATTTTCTTTTCTTCTGCAGGGTCGGTAAATTTCAAGGTTTCGCCAGATTTAGGATCAACTATTTCAAGTCTTTTTTTAAATTCAACTGTCTTTCTTTTCAATTCTTCATCAGAAAGAGCCTGAATCTTTGCTTCAAGCTGATTTATCTCTTTTACGATAGGCTGAAACCCTTTCAAGGCCTTCGTATGAGAACCACCTCTTAATTTATCCAAAAATGACATGCGTAGAGCCACTTTATCACATTTATTGAGGTGAGGCGAGCCTTGTGTGCTTTCTTTTTGTTACATTACTGCCTCTTGTGTCATTCCCGCGAAGGCGGGAATCCAGGATATTACCACTATAGATCATTACTGGATAAATCTTTCCAAATTGGATTAGTTTCTTCAATCAATCTAATCTTCCATCTACGATTCCACTTTTTAAGCTGTTTCTCTCTTTGTATTGCAGAATCAATACTATTAGTACACTCGTACCAAACTAATTTGTGAATACTATATTTCTCTGTAAATCCTTTTACTAGGTTATTCTTGTGTTCATGCAATCTTCTTCTAAGATCATTAGTAACACCTATATATAAAGTACCATTCTTATCATTTGTTAATATATAAACATAATATACCTTATTCATATTATTCGTTATGTTTTGGTAATATCCTGGATTCCCGCCTTCGCGGGAATGACACAAAATCAATTGACCCACTCAACCTCTGCTTCTATTATCAAACCAGTTTTTTCTTTGACTTTATCTTGCATTTTTTTAGTAAGTTCTACGACTTCAGTAGAACTTGCACCAGGCCTGGTCACAATAACCAAAGCTTGTTTTTCATAGACACCAACGTGACCAAAAAATTGTCCCTTAAAATTACATATCTTATCCAAAATCCAACCAAGAGGGATCTTAATCATTCCATTTGGTTCTACAAAACCTGGCAAATCTGGAAATTTCTTTTTCAAATCGTCATATTGTTTAGTTTTAATTATCGGATTTTTGAAAAATGAACCTGCTGTCCCCCACATTTTCCAATCAGGCAATTTATTACCACGTATTTCAATAACCGCATTACGAACTTCTAAAATTGAAGGGATTTTTTCATCCGCACCAGAGTTGCCCACATCGGAACTATCTACACCAAAGCCTTTTTTAGAAAAATATTCCGCCAAATCCTTGTAGCCAATATCTACTTTCTTATTCTTTTCAAGTTTGAAAGTAACACTAACTACGATGAAGCGACCTTTCTGATGTTTGAATATACTATCTCTATAATCAAAACCGCAATCAGAATTTGAAAAAACTACAAATTCCAAATTACTAGTATCAAAAACCCTAACCGATTCAATAACACTGGAAACATCCGAGCCATAAGCTCCAATATTTTGTACAGCGGTAGCACCTACAGTCCCAGGGATAGCAGAAAGATTTTCTAAACCGCCAAAACCACGACTGACTGTATTTGCAACAAATTCATCCCAGATCTCACCAGCAAATGCTGTAACCATATTATTTACGTAAGAAATGCCACGATTTTCTATCTTTATAACCAAACCACGAAAACCTTCATCTGAAATCAACAAATTTGAACCTCCACCCAAAATAAATACGTGCAACTTTTTACTTTTAGCAAATTTTACAGCTTCAATAAGTTCTGTCTCATTTGTAACCACACAAAAATATCTAGCTAATCCGCCAATTTTGAACGTTGTATACTGTGCAAGCGGAATGTTTTCCTGAATAGTCATGAATATTTAAGTTGTGCACTAATTTTGCGCCCAATGATGGCGACGGGTGCGAGCTCCAAATAAAATGTTTAGAATTATGTGAGTACAACCGTCGCCGTCACTTGGTACAATCCTCAAGTATTATAACTTAAAAGCTACTGCGAACGCAAAATTTACGGAGGTTACACCTCCGGAAGCCTCGCTTCCGTAAAAACCCCACCTCTCCACAACGCAAAAGCCCGCCGAGGCGGGACTTTGCGAAACATTTATATAGGAGATCTCACACCGTACTTCACACATTGGTATACTACCACACTATTTTAGAGTTTTCAACAAGTTATCCCCACTTCTTCGTTCCTGACGGAACTTCGAAGTGCGGGCACCCTTTTCCCCTATTTTTGTATCTGCTTTATAGTAGCGTCAATTTGAGCTTTCAATTCTGGATTACTCTTTTCTATATCACGCAAAGTTGCAACTGCTTCATAAATCTGACCTGCCATATATTGTATCTGGGCCAATTGAGCACGGAGATCTACATCTTTTGGATTAGCCTTTATCAAACCTCTATATATTGTAATAGCTTTGGAATATTGTTTGAGCATCACAAAAGCCTTTGCCATCTGAGCGGTGTTGAAGATTCCCAAATCATCGCTAAATATCTTTCTAGCCTCTGTCTCTTTTCCAGAAAGAACCAAGGCTGTAGCATAAGAAGATTTTGCTTGATAAAAATCTGGAGTGGTTTCATAAACCTGCTTTAGTAAGATGACAGCTTTATCGGCTTTTTCAAGATTCAAATAATCAGTTGCCAACTCAAAGGAGATTGATTGCTTTGCTGGTGATAATTCATGAGCTTTTTCAAGAAGAGGTAAAGCTTCATTGAATTGTCCTATACTATTCAAGAATGAACCACCTAAAGTATAAATACGAGTATCTTTAGGAGTAGCTTTTATCTGAGCTTGGATCTCATTCATTGCTGTAGAAAAGAAAGCTTGTCGGATAGGACCTGCAAGTTGTTGAGAAGGAATAACTCTACCAGCACAACTAAGTATCTGCTCGCGAATCTCTTGGTTGGCACCGTAAACATTTACATCCAAAGCTTTCTCATACAAAGTCGCATCTGGCTGACCGCTTCCTGAACAAGAAACCAGAGCAGTAATAAGACGTGTATTGGCTTGTACCAAACGATATTGGAAGAAATACAATACACCAACCAGACAAACTATAACTATCGGAGCGACTACATATTCAACAGCATCTTTGCTAACTGTATTTTTACCAAATAATGTACGATGTTCACTTCTAGTTTGTGAATTGGCAAAACCTAAAACAGTAAAGAATAGAACGTAACTAGCCAAGTTATCAAAGACGAAGATATTGTGGATAAAATATCCAGCCGTAAGTCCTGTAAGAACACTCTTTTCTGCAATGGTCATGGAAGATTTCCAGACTGCCATAAGTAATAGTACATACAATGCAAGATATGCAATAACACCTACAAAACCACCTGCAACCAACCAATCTATGAACACACTGTGAGCACGGTCAAACCATTGTTCCTGGGTGTACATTGCCGGATTGTAATTGGCATTGAATATATAGTTGAAGTTTTCTTGTCCCCAACCGAGAATTGGTCTTTCCATTGCACCTTTTATAGCTAATGGCCAAATGTAATTACGAGCTTGACCCTTGGCTTCTGACCAAGAAATACTAGCCATACGATTGAGCAATTGACTATTTTGAACAAAAGAAGAATTGCGATTCGTCCAGAAGATAACACCGATCAAGATGATGACAGCTATAACTCCTACCGCAATACCGCGAGATTTACTTGATTCATTTTTGGCGAGCAAAGCATATAGACCAAGAGCCAAGAGAATTCCTCCGATGAGTCCTAGAATAGTACCGCGAGTCTGTGTTTGGAATACAAGGAAAGCAAACAATAAAGAAATTATAGGATAAAACCATTTCAAAAAATCAGCATTGACAATCTTTTTTGCCTTAGCAACAAAATACATATAAGCAGCGATGAAAGCATGGATCAGCATATAAACTGCCATATATGCTGAGTTACCAAGAGAAGCGTCCAAACGTGTACTACCTTGGTGAATCTCTGCCCAACCAAAATATTGAGCCAATCCATAAAAGGCAGTGACCAAAGCAACAGCAAGAGACATATTCAACCAACGATGCCACATTCTCTTACCTTCTTCTCCAGAACCAAAGACATTTGTAGTTACCATGAACAATGCCCACAAATGAACTATTGTTATCCAACCTTCCATACGTTCAAAGTTTGACCAAAGACTGCGAAGAGGATTGACCCCGAGAATATCCGCAAGAAAAGCGATAACGGTAAACAAAGTTACACCAATAGTAAGTGGTGTTAATTTTGGTCTATATTTTGCATCAATAAAAGTTAAGATAAGCCATCCTGCGAAAGCGACCTCAACCATCAATCTGAAATAGAAAGCTTTACCGGTAATGAATGGGAAAAAGAAAAGGTTAGATACTTCAAACGGAGTATGAGGTATTGGAAATAGAGCAAAAAGCGGCAAAAGGAATAAAGAAGCGACCGTTATACCATGAACTATTTTCTTGAGGGGCATATTTTTGAGTAAATTGATATTAGTAAAAGTAAGGGTATCGTACATCATACCAGTACGGATTTCAATGTTGAACCCCCAAAGACACGTCAGAACATTCCTTTTGAAAGCCTGCGAGACTCGCTCCGTTTACTTTCTAAGTAAACTGCTCAGGAATTACGGAGGACTAATCGTCCTCTCGTAATTCCAAGGACATTCGCATTTTACTAAGAAACTAAAACTGCGCTCAGACAGATTCTCGGCTTTCAAAAGGAATGTTCTGATGTGTCTTTGACCCTATTTGACACCATTTGACACTTCAGCTAAAATGACCTTATGGCAGAAGAAATCAAACCAAACAGTGTATATACAACCTCTGAGACTCAAGACATTTTGAGGATCAGTGAAAGTACGGTCAAACGCCTTCTAAAAAAAGGTTTGCTCCGTGCCAATAAAGTTGGTGGACAGTACCGCATCCTTGGCAAAGAAATCCTACGTGTCCTCTCCCCCGAAATAGAACAAGAAGCTGTGAAGTCTTATCTTTCACTAAAAAAGAAAGTCGTTAATAAGATAAACAAATGGTAAAATCTAAAACCATGACAACGAATTCTTCAATTACAGTCATAAGACCAAAAAAATTATTCCATTTCTCTGATCTAAAAGAGCTGTGGCAGTATCGTGAATTACTTTATTTCTTTACTTGGAGAGATCTCAAAGTCCGATACAAACAAACTGCTATCGGTGTTGCTTGGGCTATTTTCCAACCATTCGTAACAATGGTTATCTTTTCAGTCTTCTTCGGTGGACTAGCAAAAATCCCTTCTGACGGAGTACCCTACCCTATATTCGTTTATGTCGGACTTCTATTTTGGCAATTCTTCTCCGGTGCTCTTTCCGAAACAAGTACTACTTTAGTAACCAATCAAGCCATCATCACCAAAGTTTATTTTCCAAGACTCATCCTCCCCATTTCTTCAGTTATGACAAAGCTGGTTGATTTTATTATTGCTTCAGTAATATTGATTGGCCTGATGTTCTACTATGGGTACGTTCCTCATCTAGCCGGTCTTTTCATTGTTCCACTACTACTTATTATCACTTTCATGGCATCAGTTGGTGGCGGACTATTCCTAGCCGCTATCAACGTCAAATACCGCGACGTTAGATACGCCCTTCCCTTTTTCATCCAAATTCTTATGTTTGTAACGCCAGTTATTTACCCCGCTAGTATTGCTGGCAAATATTCAACAATTTTAGCTCTAAACCCAATGATGGGAGTCATCCAAAATGCTCGTGCAGCCTTACTCGGTACAGCACCCATCAACTGGATGTTATTGGGTATTTCATTCATTGCTTGTGTAATACTTTTATTCGTAGGAATTTATGTTTTCAAGAAAGTTGAAAGATATTTCGCAGATATTGTTTAAAAAAATATATGGAACCTATCATTGAAGTAAGAAATATAAGTAAAAAATATAAGATAAACCATGAGCGTGGTGGTTATATTGCTTTGCGTGACGTCATGATGAATATAATCAAGCAACCTCTTTCTTATCTAAAAACAAAAGCCAAATCAGTTGCTGGTTTAGAAAAGAAAGAAGATTTCTGGGCACTCAAAGATGTTAACTTCACCGTAAATAAAGGCGAGGTTATAGGTATCATCGGTAAAAATGGTGCCGGCAAATCAACTCTTTTGAAAATTCTTTCTCAAATCACCCCACCAACCGAAGGAGAAATAATCCTTCGTGGTAAAGTCGGTAGTCTCCTAGAAGTTGGAACCGGTTTCCATCCAGAACTTACCGGCCGCGAGAATATTTTTCTCAACGGTGCCATTCTAGGTATGACCCAAAAAGAAATAGCCAAGAAATTTGATCAAATCGTCGGATTTGCTGGCATTGAAAAATTCTTGGATACACCCGTAAAATATTACTCCAGTGGCATGTACGTTCGCCTCGCCTTCTCCGTTGCCGCCCACATGGAACCAGATATTTTGATCATTGACGAAGTCTTGGCCGTTGGTGACGCCGAATTCCAAAAGAAATGTTTGGGTAAGATAGAGGAGGTAACGCATCAGGATGGAAGGACGATCATTTTCGTGAGCCATAATTTAGATGCGATTGAAAGATTGTGTACCAAAACTGTTTTACTTAAAAAAGGTGAGCTTATTAAATTTGGCAAAACCTCAGAAGTTATCAACTACTATCTACAATCAGAAAGAACTCTTGATTCTATTACAGAATATCCTATCAACAATAATCCCGAGGGACAGATCACAAGAGTGGTTATATTAGACAAAGACAATCAATCTCAGACTCAAATACCCGTTGGAGAAAAGTTTTTTATAGAGATAGAATTAGATGTTAGAAAAAAATTAGAAAATAAACTTATTGTACTTCACTTCTATTATCATGGTGATTTGATATTAGTATCTACAGAAGGAGATGCCAATGGAAAACATCGCGATTATGAAGTAGGAAAATATAAAACTCGAGTTGAAATACCGAGTTCCCTATTTCAAATTGGCAATATTTCTGTAGTAATAAGCTTCAAACATTTCAATGAGGGTAAGAGTGGTGTAGATATAGTCAAAGACATCAATTTTGAAATTACAAATAAAAACAATCCAAGACAAGCAATATTCGGAGATAATCATTGGGGTAAAATAGCCACTATTTTAAAATACGAGACTCAACCAATCACACAAAATGAAAAATAAAATTAAAAAAATATTATTTGAACGACCATATTCAGAAAGTATAAAAATACTAAGACAATATCTGACTGGTAAATTTATAAACTTGACGGTAATCAAATCATTAAAAGACTTGGAATCGGATAGGAAGCAACTTATATTTTACAACAAATACATCGGCAAAAATAAACTTATTTTTGATATCGGAGCCAATATTGGTGACAAAACTAATCTATTTTTAAAATTAGGATGCAAGGTTATTGCAGTAGAACCACAATCTGATTTGGCCAACCGCCTCAGAATAAAATATACAAATAATAAAAATGTGGCGGTTGAGCGATGTGGTATTGGCAAAGAAGATGGTGAGGCTGAAATCAACATTTCTACGAAATATCCAGGGTTTTCTAGTTTTATCAAGACATGGCAACAAGGAACAAAATATCACACATTCGAGAAAACCGAAAAAGTTAAGATAACAACGTTAGACAAACTTATCTCCAAATATGGCATACCATATTTTTGCAAAATAGACGTTGAGGGATTTGAGTATGAAGTACTATCAGGTTTATCAAAAAAAATCCCGCTTATAAATTTTGAATTCCACACTGACGACAAACAGCACACCGAGCGATGTGTATCTAAATTACAGTCAATAGGTTTTACGGAATTCAATTTTGTAATTGCAGCAGACTCTAAAATGGCATCACTGTATTGGCTTAATGCTGAACACTTGTTATCTGAAATAGAAAAAAAACATGCAAACAATCAACCAATTTATTACGGGGACGTATACGCTAAATAATTAAACATCATCATGATTATCACTGCTTTCAAAGGTCAATTAGGAAATCAATTGTTTCAGTACGCTGCTGCACGAAAATTTGCACATGACAGTCACACAGAAATCAAGCTCGATCTTAGGAGTTACGTCAACGTAATGGACGCTCTTAAAATTAGATTCTTTAATATCAAAGATGTTGTCGCAACCGAGAGTGAATGCAAAAAACTAAAAAATAAAGATTTTCTATACTACCTCGAACGATTAATACCCTATTACAGGAGAAGATTTGTCTGGGAAAAAAACTGGGCTTTTGATAAAAACCTTATCGGTATTAAGAGAAAAAATATGTACATACGTGGAATTTTTCAAAGTCCAAAATATTTTGAAGGAATAGAAGACATTCTCAGGGAAGAATTCAAATTAAAACAGTCTATAGATCTCAAATACAAAGACGAGATTAACGCCATAACAAATACCAACTCTGTTTCTATCCACATTAGAAGGGGTGACATCATGTTGGGAAATGTGAAATTTGAAAAACCAACAACTTCAGTTGATTACTACGAAAAAGCTGTTGATTATATCTCTAAAAATACGAGTAACCCGCATTATTTTGTTTTTTCTGACGATATTAAGTGGGCAAAAGAAAATCTAAATTTTATTAATCCAGTAACTTTTGTATCTAGAAAAGAAATAACTGACTATGAAGAGCTGTCGATAATGAGTAGATGTAAACACAACATTATTGGCAATAGTACATTTAGTTGGTGGGGTGCATGGTTGAATGCCAACCCTAACAAAATCGTAATCAATCCAAAAAAATGGTTTATCGACCCAGTCATGAATGCGGAATATACCAAACATCTAATATTGAAATCGTGGATAACAATCTAACATAATGAAACTGATACAAGATACAAAGAAATTAATAAAATCTATGGCAAGAAAA
This sequence comes from Candidatus Paceibacterota bacterium, assembly GCA_041666915.1. Taxonomy (NCBI): domain Bacteria; kingdom Bacillati; phylum Minisyncoccota; species Minisyncoccota bacterium. The sequence continues at coordinate 51,182 of JBAYFZ010000003.1, read as the reverse complement.
TTTCTTGGTCTTGATTTAAGCCTAAGGAAAATAATAATGACTTCAGATTTCATTGAACAAAAAAAATTATTACGAGATACCAATACTAAAATTATTTTTGACGTCGGAGCAAATGTAGGTCAGACAACACAAAAATATCGTAAACTATTTCCAAAAAGTAAAATATTTGGTTTCGAACCATTCAAGGATGTTTTTAAAATATATTCAAACAATACTGACGGCGACAAAATGACACTACGAAACAATATCGCCCTTTCAAATCACACCGGAACAGCATCTTTTTATTCTAACGAATGTCACTATACCAATTCCCTCTTACCTTTCGACGATAAATACAGCGGTAAAGAAAATTTGAAATCAAAATCACAAATTCAGATTATTACAAATACTCTCGACAATTTTTGTGATAAGAATAATTTGAATCATATAAACATTCTCAAAATAGATGTTCAGGGTGGAGAAATGTTGGTCCTTGAAGGTGCAAAAGAGATGCTTTCAAAAAAAGCTATTGATCTTATATACTCTGAAGTTGAATTTGTAGCTATTTACAAAAACCAACCATTATTCAAAGACATAGAGAAATTCTTAGCTCAATATGATTACCATTTTTATAAAAATTTCAATCTATACTATGACAAAGATAATGTATTAATCTCTGGGGATGCAATTTTTATCAGAACAGAACTAATAAAATAACCATGAGATACTATAGCCAATACAATCAGGATAAATTTCTCGATGAAAATGTATTCAAACAATTCAAAAATGGAGTATTTCTGGAGATGGGTGCAGATGACGGAGTGGTTGGTAGCAATACTCTTTTCTTTGAACGCGAAAGGGGTTGGTCAGGTTTATGTATAGAACCAAGAAAGTCCGCCTACGAAAAACTTGTAAAAAACCGCCACTGTCAGACAACAAACATAGCTATCTCTTCGAATAAAGCTACTACAAAAAAATTTATTGAAGCGCCTGGAGATATGGGTCAGATTTCTGGATTAGTTGAAACCTTTGATAAACGATACCTTGACAGGCTACAAAAAGAAGCATCAGAACGTGGAGTTACAACTACCACAATAGATGTTCAAACAATGACAATCAACGATGTCCTAGAAAAATTCAGGCTTTCCCATATAGACTACTTCAGTTTAGATACTGAAGGTGGCGAACTAGAAATATTACAATCAATTGATTTTGGTCGCTTCCATATTGAATGTATCTCTGTTGAAAATCCATTTGAAGATAAACGTCTAAATAATTTTTTGTCTAATAAAGGATACAAGAAACTAACTAGAATCAAAATCGATGATATTTTCATATTAAAAAAATCTATTTTCAATACATACAAAGAACCACTAAAAAATAAATACGAAGTAATAATGAAGAAAATCAAGAGGTCTATAAAAAGATTGATTGGGTACAAATCATAATAATATGAACGAAAGAATCAAAGTCAAAATATCATCAAACTCTCATGGTTGGTCATTCTTGAGACAGACTCCAGAATCAAAGGGGATTTGGGGAAATTACCAATTTTATACAGACGACAATACAGAAGAATTTGACTGGTGGGTAATCATTGATGGAATACCAAGAGAACAAACAATAAAGTGCTATCCGGAAAATACAATACTTATTACAGGTGAACCTCCAAGTATAAAAAAATACAACAAAGACTTCACCAAGCAGTTTAATACCATCATCACTACTCAAGAAGGATTAGATAATAAAAATATTTTTAAATTCCAGCTCTTACCGTGGTATATTGGTGCTCATTTTGATTTAAAAAACAATAAACTTGGTCCTTTCACAAAGAGTTACGATGAATTGAAACGGCTTACCGATATATCCAAGACAAAATTAATATCAGTGATATCATCGAGTAAAACTACGACCCGAGGACACCGAAAAAGATTAAAATTCATAAAAATTTTAAAAGATCATTTCAAAGAAAAACTCGATGTGTTAGGTTCCGGTATCAACATGATATCAGACAAATGGGACGGAATCGCTCCTTACAGATATCACGTAGTTATTGAAAATAACGTATATAAAAATTATTGGACTGAAAAACTCGCGGACTCATTATTAGCTGAATCTTATCCATTCTATTTTGGCTGCCCAAATATCGATGATTATTTTTCTCCAAATACAATAGTAAAGATAGATATAAATAAACCTTTTGAAGCAATATTGGCTATTGAAAATGCTATTCAAAATGATTATTACAGAAAATTCCATAAAGAAATATCTGAAGCAAAAAAACAGATATTAGATAGATATCAGATTTTTCCTAGATTATGTGAGGTGATGAATACATTAAATAGAGACAACGCTCATTCTAGTAAAGTTAGGGTAACAATAAAACCGGAAATCACAAGGGGTGCAAGTATAATTTCTAGAATATCTTCAAAATTATTCAAAAAAAGATATAGCAAGCTAGCTTCAACTGTAAAAGTTGACGCCGGACGTTAGACTGAACCGAAAAACTTATCTAACACCAACTATTTATATAAAAGAACATGGACAAACAAACTATAAAAAAATCACTGGATATACCTGTCCTATTTATTATCTTTAATAGACCACAAACGACAGCAAAGGTCTTCGAATCGATCCGCAAAGTTAAACCAGAAAGATTATTTATTGCTGGAGATGGTCCAAGAAATAATAAATCTGAAGACAAACAACTATGTTCTGATGCTCGTAATATAACCAAGCAAATAGACTGGCCATGTAAAGTAAAAACATTATTCCAAGAAAAAAATCTCGGTTGTGGTCATGGGGTATCAACAGCCATTAATTGGTTTTTTGACAATGTTGAATATGGAATAATCTTGGAAGATGATTGTCTCCCCAATGAATCATTTTATTATTATTGTCAGGAATTATTAGAATACTACAAAAATAACAATAAAATTATGCACATAAGTGGTAATAATTTTCAATATGGTAAAAAACGTGGAAATTCATCATATTATTTCTCCGAATATACTCATATCTGGGGATGGGCGACTTGGAAGCGTGCATGGAATTATTATGATTTCAATTGCATCTCACCAGAAAAACGTTACTCTAGTTGGGATAAACAATGGTTAATATCCGTAAACAAAAATAATGGTTTATCAATACTTCCTAATGTTAATCTTGTTTCTAATATTGGATTTGGTAATGAAGCAACACACACACCAACAATAACAGAATATTCAAATCTACCCACTTACCCTATTATATTTCCTCTGATTCATCCAAAAGTAATTAGAATTAATTTGTCTGCCGATCTCATGACACATCGTAAGATGTTTAACGGTAATAATATCGGATTTCTAATACAAAAATTATTAAGAGTAATTCCAGAGCCAATAAAGAAGACTACGAAATATATTATGAATAAAATATGATAACATTAAATACCATGACACCAAAAAGCCCAATAACAGGTTCAAATAACGTTATTCTAGAAAAAGAAATCCCAATCTCTCTAATAATCGATGAATATAAGAACGGTTTAAACATAGACGTCAAGAGCTTTTTTAAATCAATTGAAAATATCTCTATCTTCAAGTGTATCGATACCGGGTACCGTTTCTATTCCCCATTCAATACAGCCGGTGATGATAAATTCTATCAAGAAATTGAAAAATTCCCATGGTACTACATGAATAATAAGTGGGAACATATAATTGCATCAAACTATGTCAATAAAGGAAATAAGGTACTTGAGATCGGATGTGCCCGAGGAAGTTTTCTTCAGACCTTAAAAGATAAAGGTGCTATTGTTGAAGGCTTAGAAATGAATTCTGATGCAGCAAGAACATGTACAAACTCTGGTATCTCAGTAAAAACCGACTCCATCGAAAAATTCTCTCTAAATAATCCAAATAAATACGATATGGTATGTTCTTTCCAAGTTCTAGAACATGTACCTGAGGTCAAAAATTTTATTCAATCTTCCCTGTCAGTCTTGAAACCTGGAGGACTAATGATAATAAGCGTCCCCAACAACGATAGTATTATTTTCCAATCTAATAAAATAAGTCTGAATATGCCACCTCACCATATGGGCCTATGGGATATAAATTCTCTAATAAAATTACAAAAATATTTTGATATGTACGTAGAATCTGTTCACCTAGAGCCCCTACAAGAATACCACTCCGGATATGCAATGAAACTTGCATATAAAAATATTGAAACCAAACTAAGGAAGAGGATTGGTTTTATAACCAAATTTATAATGCCAATTTCAAGACGCATAGCTTGTACAGGGGTGTCAGCTGTCACCAAATTTATTATCGGACACTCGGTTCTAATAGTTTTCAGAAAAAATGAATAACAATAATCAAAAAGTAAGCTTCGTCATACCGGCGTACAATAGTATTGACACCTTAGCTGAAGCGGTCGAATCTATTTATAATGGCAACTTTGAAGATGGTGATGAAGTTATAATCGTTGACAATGCATCAACAGATGCGACAAGAGACGTTATTCGGAAGCTCAAAAAAAGGTTTACAACGATAATCGAAATTGATAATCCAAAAAATGTTGGGTGTCCCGCAAGTCGCAATATAGGTGTTAGAAGATCGAAGAATCCCCTTATCTTCAATCTAGATTCAGACAATGTCCTGATTCCAGGAAGTATCAAACGAATGAAAAACTATTTGCTTTCAGAAAACGCTGACATGGCTTCTTTCAGTGAATACCATTATTTTCAAAAACATAAAATAAATAAAATAACACACAAGTGGACATATAAACCAGGCGTTATGAATCTAGCAGATTTCTTAGCTGGACCAATCAATCCCGGACCTGGTGGTAACTTCATGTACACGAAAAAAAGTTGGGAGAAAATCGGTGGTTATTGGGAATATGGAGAAGGGGTTCAGGAAGCATGGGGTTTTACTCTCAAACAACTCGTCAACGGAGCAAAATTTGTTGTGTTACCTAATTCATATTATTTACATCGTTATGGTATTAATTCCTTGTTTGTTCGTAAGGCTCAAGATATTGGTAAAAGTTCAATCATGGCAACCAAAATGATATTGCCATATTTACACTTATTAAATGATGAGGATGCTGCGTACATTGCCAGTGAAAAAGGTGGAAAAGAATGGTTTGAATATAGAAACTACATTTACAGACCTATACGAGTCAAGTCAGGCGAGGTTGGTACAACCGGCTACAAAATAGTTCTATCTGATAGTTCCTTTTTATCAAAAATAAAAAGATTTATTCCTTCAAAAATCTACAATTCAATAAAAAAGATCTATAAATATACAATCTACTTAAAAGAATTCGTAAAATTTCGACAATATTCTACGTCTAAAAAAGACTATAGATTTAAAATCTCATGGAAAAATAGACGACCAGAACTGAATGACAAAACCGCGGACACAAAATTTGATACTCACTATATTTACCATCCTGCTTGGGCGGCTAGGATAGTTAAACAAATTAACCCAGAATTTCACGTAGACATATCATCAACACTTTCTTTTTCATCAATACTATCAGCCTTTATACCCGTAAAATTCTACGACTTTCGTCCAGCAAAGATAACATTGAGTGATTTAGAATCAAGAAAAGGAGATCTTCTTTCATTACCGTTAAAAAACAACAGTATCACTTCTATATCATGCATGCATACAGTAGAACATATAGGACTAGGGAGATATGGTGATCCAATAGATCCCACAGCAGACATCAAAGCTATAGATGAGCTAAAGAGGGTTACAGCAATAGGAGGAAGCTTGCTCTTTGTTATACCTATTGGGAAACCAAAGGTTATATTCAATTCCCATCGTGTTTACTCCTATAAACAGATTGTTTCATTATTTACAGGATTCGATCTGAAAGAATTCACCCTGATTCCTGATAATGCAAGCTATGCTGGAATTATAAAGAATGCTACAGAAGAAATCGCAAATATTCAAAATTACGGCTGTGGTTGTTTTTGGTTTATTAAAAAATAACTTAAAGATATGACGATCAATATTATAAAAAAACTATTCGCCGATGGTAGCATTGGAACCAATAACAAAACAGTTCGCGAGACTTGGCTCAAATCAACGCTAGAAAAGATACCTAAGGGCCTATCCATTCTAGATGCCGGCGCTGGTGAATTGCAATACAAAAAATTCTGTCAGCATCTCAAATATACTTCTCAGGACTTCGCTAAGTATGATGGTAGAGGCAACGAATCAGCCCTACAACCAGGTAGCTGGGACAACTCCAAATTAGATATCGTTAGTGACATTGGTTCAATACCAAGGCCAGACAAATCCTTTGACACCGTAATGTGCGTTGAGGTTCTGGAACATATCCCTTATCCCAACGAAGCTTTCAAAGAATTCTCTCGCCTACTAAAATCTGGCGGCAAACTGATTATCACTGCCCCATTTTGCAGTCTATCTCACTTTACTCCTTACCATTTTGCGACTGGCTTCAATAAATACTTCTACGAGACTGTGCTCAAAGCTAACGGTTTTAAGGTATTAGAGATAATACCTAATGGAAACTACTATGAATATATTGCTCAAGAGATACGTCGTGTACCAAACATTGTTAGTAAATATTCCAATACTAAAGTAAGTATATTTGAAAAACTTTCGATCAAACTTATGTTGCGTTTACTCAACAAATACAACAAGAAAGATATCGGTTCCAAAGAATTACTATGCTTTGGATACCACGTTTTAGCGCAAAAGATTTAAATCCCACAGATGATCATCGTTAAACTACAAGGAGGTCTCGGTAATCAAATGTTCCAATATGCAATGGGACGTTCTTTGAGTATAAAAAATAATACGAAACTATTATTAGATACGAGAGAATACGACCGAAAGAATTTTCGGACTTACGAATTAGGAAATTTCTCAATCAACGCGAAAGTGGCAAATCTTATTGATAGATTAAATCCTTTCAATACACATGTTATAGGCTATTTCCAAAGTGAACAGTATTTTAAATCTATAGAAAAAATAATACGAAAAGAATTCCAACTAAAAAATATTAACGAAGAAAAGCTAAACCCCTATCTTTCAGAAATTAAAAATACTGAATCAGTTTCTCTCCACATACGACGAACTGACTACCTGGCAACAAAGAACCAAAAAGTTTACCTTCAAATTCCACTAGAATACTACTCAAAAGCAATAGAAAAAATTCGTACCACACTAGGTATAACAAATGATGTCTCGAGTAATAAATTAAAAGTATTTGTTTTTTCCGATGATATAGATTGGGTAAGAAATAACTTAAAGATACCTTTTGATATTCCAATCAAATTCGTATCTGGAAATGGTTTTTCTAATTCTGAAGAACTCTACCTTATGACTCAATGCAAACATAATATCACAGCAAACAGCACATTTAGTTGGTGGAGTGCTTGGTTAAATACAAACCCACAAAAAATCGTAACAACACCACAAAAATGGTTTGTTGAAAAAAATAAAGAAGAGACAGGTCTTATTCCTTCTAGTTGGATAAAACTATAATTCTTTGTCTAAAATCAACCAAAAACTATTTATCTCTCTGCATTATCTTATCTAGAACAGAACGTCCACCAATTAGATCTGTCTCAATTTGAATTGTAAAACATCCAGCCCTGTCCCCCACCTCAATATCGCTTTTGGAATCACCAATCATAAAACTTCTAGACATATCAATCTTATAATCATATTCAGCCTTAAATAAAAGTCCTGGGCTAGGTTTCCGGCACACGCAACCTTCAGATTCAAGATGCGGGCAATAATAGAAACCGTCGATATTCGTTCCGATAGTTTTGAGATCTTCGTTCATCTTTTTATGCAAATCCTCAATGAACTTTTCTGAAACCTTACCCTTAGCAATTCCCTGTTGATTACTGATAACAATAACCAAAAATCCCCGAGTTTTAAATTCTTTAATCAGATCTTGAGCCCCATCATTCCAAAAAAATTCGCTGAAATTCTTTACATAGTCATGTTCTCTAGGTTTTCTATTCAAGACGCCATCACGATCAATAAATATTGCCTTATTGGGAAACAATATTTTGTAATCTTCCCGAGCTTTCACTAAAGCTTCTGGGGAGCCAATATCAATATGATACCCCTGTAAATGGTATCCATAAATAAATTTGCCTTCATTCAAAAGTGCTGGAAAAATATCCTTACCAAAATCATAATCTCTATCACTAGGTATGAAAGAAAAAATCTCTGGTTCTACTATGTATATTCCCGCATTGCCAACATTTGTTGTTATTTCATGAGGCTGTGGCTTTTCTCTGAACCACAAGATCTTTTCTTCTTTATCCAAGCCAACTATACCTTTTGATCCTGGATTTTCCCATTCTTTGAGTGCAATAGTTGCAAGGCCTCCTTTCTTCTTATGATAATCGGAAAAATCTGAAACACTCAAATCAAACATGTTATCTCCATAAACAATCAAACAACTTTCATTGCCAACAAAATCTTTAAAATTTTTGAAACCGCTCGCAGTTTCAGATAAAGTTTTCTGATGCGAATAATGTATACGTGCACCAAATTTTGATCCATCACCGAAATAATCCACCACAACTTCAGGTAAATAAAATAAATTTATCCCTATATCTCTTATTCCATTTCCGACCAGCCATTCTATATGATGTTGAAGTAATGGCTTTCCCCCTATAGGAATCATCACTTTAGGGATCGTATTTGTTATAGGACGGAGTCTAGTACCAAGTCCTGCACATAAAATTACAGCTTTCATTGATTCTTATAAAAGTTTATTGCTTCTACAAGCCCATCATGTAAAGAATATTTTGGTCTCCATCCAACAGCTTTGTATATTGCACTCGTATCCGCAACAAGTTTCATCGGATCGCCTACACGTTCACCCAAATCAATAACCTCATTTCGTTTGACAATAATCTCGAATATTTCTTCCAATAGATCTGTCATAACTACCCCTGTACCAGAACCAACATTGAAGACGTTACAACCACCAAGATCAAGAACATCTATATGTGCTTGAGCAATATCTTTTACAAAGACGTAATCTCTAAGTTGACAACCTTTCCAATATACTTTAATGGGCTCATTCGCCAATATTTCCTTTATCCACATCGGTACCGCCCTCGTAGCAGGTATTTGCTCATCTCTTGGGCCATAAGCATTGAAATATCGCAATGAGGTACTCTCTATACCAAAACTATGGTAATAAGCTGATAACACAGCTTCAAAGGCTAACTTACTAGCCCCATAAGGTTGAAGTGGCTTTTTCATCTGATCTTCTTTTACTGGGACTTGTTCAGGCTCACCATATACAGAAGCTGAGGAAGAAAAGATAATTTTCTTTACTCCAATTTTACGCATAGAATCGAGCAACTTAACGCCATTGATTATATTATTTTCAAAATAAGATGCTGGGTCATCAATAGAAAATTTGATAATACTCGATGCTGCAAAGTGAAATACCGCATCAACTCCCAATAAAGCTTCTTCTAGTACCTTCTCATCTGCTATTGAAGCTTCATAAAATTTCGCTCTAGGGTCCAAAAATTTCTTAAACCCGAAAGACAAATCATCAATTACTCGAACCGAATACCCCTGATCACAAAGAAGTTCTACGGTATTGGATCCTATAAATCCAGCACCACCGGTTACCAAAATAGTCTTATTTTTTAACATTTTTGTATTATAACAAAGCTTGGAAATAAAGATAGAATAGTATAATATTGATTAATATGATAATCAGTAGAACCCCACTTCGTATAAGTTTCGCAGGAGGTGGATCTGATATGCCAGATTTTTATGAAAAACAGGAAGGTGCTGTTATCAGCACAGCAATCGATAAATACATCCATATTTTTTTACATCCAAACTTTTACACTGATAGATTATTAGTAAAATATTCCCAAACTGAAGAAGTTACTGACGCAAGAGATTTAAAAAACGATATATTCAGGACCATCCTCACTGATACAAAAATCACAGGGCTTGAAATTGCTAGTTCTGGAGATGTGCCAACAAAGACTGGACTGGGCTCATCAAGCGCTTTTGCGGTTGGTTTATACAACGCACTAAGTGCATATAAACACAAAAAGCTAACTCCCGAAGAACTTGCTTCTTATGCTTGTGATATAGAGATAAACAAACTCAGACATCCAATTGGAAAACAGGATCAGTATGCCTCAGCATATGGAGGTTTTAATTTTTATAGATTTCTTCCAAATAACAAGGTCATAGTGGAGCCCGTAAATATTTCTCCTAAGAAAAAGAAGGAACTAAATGAAAATCTTGTACTTTTTTACACCGGGATTACTCGTTCAGCCGATGATATCCTAGGCGAACAAAAGAATAATATAAAAAAATCCGGAGAAACTGTATCAACCCTACGAAAGATGACAGAACTTGCCCATGAAATGAGAAATGCCCTTGAAGACGATAGTATAGATAAATTCGGAGAATTACTACACAAAGGTTGGCTTCTAAAAAAGACAGTGGCTTCAACAATATCAAATAGTATTATTGATAAATACTATGAGATTGGACTTAAAAATGGTGCTTTGGGCGGCAAACTTCTAGGGGCTGGAGGTGGTGGTTGTCTCCTATTCTATTGTGAAAAGAAGAATCAAGAAAAACTAAAAGATGCTTTGAAAGATTTGCGTCATATTCCATTCTCTTTTACCAATAAAAAATCTGAGATCATTTTTAAGAATGAATAAAAAACAACCACAGTTGATAAGTGTTATTTTACCTGTTCATAACGGTGAACAATACGTCGGACAGGCTATACAAAGTATTTTAGATCAAACATACAAAAACTTTGAACTACTAATTTTAATCTCTGCAACTACAAACAAAGAAAGCCTAGATGTAATAAATTCATTCAATGACAATAGAATACGTCTTATATTTCGTACTGCTGATGATAATCTACCAAAAGCACTCAACTTAGGTATTAAAGAGGCCAAAGGAGAATATATCGCTAGAATGGATGCTGACGACATAAGTTTACCTAAGCGTCTAGAAAAACAGGTAGAATTTATGAATTCTCACCCCGAAGTTGGTCTATGCGGTTCATGGTGTAAATCGTTCGGATACGGTAAATCAACAGTAAATAAAGTTTATACAAATCCTGAAGATATTAGGGCTAGCCTTCTATTTAACACATCACTTATTCATCCTTCAGTAATGATAAAGAAAAGTCTATTCGATAAATTTTGTCTATCCTATAATGAAAACCTAAATCACGGTGAAGATTATGATCTTTGGAGCAGGTGCACTAATTTTTTCCACGTTGCTAATATTGATAAAGTATTATTGAAATACCGTATTCACGACAAAAGTACATCGCAAATTTTCAAAAAAGAAACATCCGATGTGGCCACAAATATTAGACTTCGATTATTAAATAAAATTGACCTAAAACCATCTGAAGAAGAAATTCGTCTCCATAATTCCATACTACCAAAAGAATATCAGACTATTAAATCTTTTATAGAAAAAGAGGATATTTGGTTATCGAAAATAATCTCACAAAATATAAAATCTAATATCTATAATAGTGACTCTCTAAATAAAATCGTCTACAAAAGATGGCGAACAATTTGTGGTTTTAATACCACTCAAGGACTGAAGACGTGGAAAGCGTTTAAAACATCACCACTCTATAAGTTAGTTACGAATAAAAAATCAATTGACAACATTAAGATACTGATAAAAAGTATACTAAAGATGTAGTTGGGCTGATTTCACCTCTAACCCCTCACAAACTCAACGATATTTTTTGCACGCTCCAACCAAGTACAACTGACAACTTTCTTAGAGGCATTCATTACGAGTTCACTTCCCTTATTTGGATTTGATTTCAATTCAAGAATTTTATTGGCTAAATCTTGACTTGATCCTGGTTCAAAAGAAATAGCACAACCAGCAAGCACCTCTTTCATTATAGGAAGATTTGAATATAAAACTGGTCTATTGCTAGCCAAATATTCATAAGCTTTCATAGGAAAACCGTACTTCCTAAAATGAGGCCGGTCAGGATAAGGTATAACCAAAACATCCATGGCCTTTTCATAAGCTGGCATACCGTCGGCTGGTACAACTGGCACAAAGACGATCCTGTCAGCAACGCCAGTATTCTTTGCTATAAGCTTATATTCTTCTATCTCATCTGGTTTACCACCAACAAAAACCATCTTTATATTATTATCTTCAATCAAAGATAAAGCATTTATCATAGTATCCAAACCTTTGGTCATTTTCATCGTCTTATAAAAGCCTATATAACCAACGATAAAAGCATCAACTGGTAAACCTAGACGATTTCTCAAAGAAGATACGGACTCTGTAACAGCATCAAACTTCAACAGATCAACTCCACCATAAGCAGTCAGGACATCTTTATTATCAACGCCAGAACTAGCAACCAACAAATCTTTCAAATGATCTGTGGTTGTAATCATTTTTGCACTATTTTTTGAAACAAACCTATCTCGCCAATTTTCAAACAACATATGCCAATCAGAAACAATCTTGTATTTCAAACCAAAAACTTTCTTCCAAAAAATGAGGATTGATAATAGATTGGCATCGTTGGAAAAAAATAATGTGTCTATATTATTTAGACCATCTTTCCAAATAAAATATGGCAACCATACAAAATATCTAATACCAAGACGTCTTATAGCTTTGAGTTCCAAACTCTTATAAGAAATATCTTTGAGCTCATCGGAAGTGTTGTCTGCCACTACAAGTAAAAAATCTTTTGACAAAATCTTCGTAAAAGCTTTGGCCATCTCTTTGACAAAAAAATGATCGGCCGTAGTCGCTGGGAATCTTTTTGAAGTTAGGTAAATCAGTTTCATGTTTAAAACGGTAGATTAAAATTGGAAAGGACGTAATTCATATTGAAGTTAACTACAATATACAAAATAAGTGGCAATATGAAAACCCACCAATATTTTTCCCATTTTTTGAACATAAACGAAGCGATAACAATAGCGGCTGGAACGGTAATAAATAATATCCTCTGAGTTATAGCTGGCCAAATAAAGACTGGGAGTATAGACAAAGAAACAGAGATAATAAAAACTCTAAGTCTATTATCTGCCACCAATTCCTTTCGATTATAAATAAAATAGAATATTCCACCTATAAACAAGAAAGCGAGAAAATTATACAAAGAACCAAGACTTTTTATGTATTCAATATACTTATGAGCATAAACGTAATGCTCTTGGTTAGAAGAGAGCCACGTAGCATAGGTGTAACCAAATTTTTTATAAACAACCAAATAAACTGGGATTGCAGGGACAAAGACTATCAAGGCTGGAACTAATCCTTTTTTTATAATCGTAATAAATTTTGGCCAATTTTCATAAGCTAATACAATAGCAATAGGTATAACTCCCAAAAAGGCATATTCCTTGAATAAACCTCCGAAACCAATAACAACGGCAGAATACAACAACATCTTTCTATCTCCAGTCTGGACGTATTTTAGGGTCAAATAGAGGGATAATAAGTAGAAAGCCCAACCTCCAATATCCATCAAATAAGCTAAACCAAACGAAATGACGGCGTAATTGGTAGCAAAGAAAAGTGAAGCAATAAAAGCTGTTTTATCACTTTCAAAGAGGGTCCGTATTATTTTATAAAAAATAATACTAGAAACAAAAAATAGTGTTATGTTTAGAAGAATCCAACCCAGTTCAACATTTCCAAATATTTTTGATAGCAAGATTATAAGTCCAAGACCATAAAAATTGGCTATCATCCTATTTGGAACAAAATCACTTGGAATATTTCCACCTTGGATAACCTTGATCGTATCTACATATGAAAAACCGTCACCAGCAACAACCGGCTTAAAAATGAATAAAGAAACAAAACATACAACAGAAATTACAATTACAAAAACCCAAAAGAATATTTTACTTTTGTCATTCGCCATGCTTCAATTATACGATGAAAACTCTTTCCATCATAATACCTTGCTTCAACGAGCAAGCTACTATTCATGAACTTCTACAAAGAGTTTTACAGGTATCATTACCGTCAAACTGGAAAAAAGAAATCGTGGTAGTTGACGATGGATCGCAAGATGATACTAGAAAGATTCTAGATGACTACAAGGATCGCTTGAAAATTATTTACCACACAAAAAACCAAGGAAAAGGTAGCGCCGTCAAAACAGGTATAGAAAACAGTTCTGGAGATTATATCTTGATACAAGACGCTGATCTAGAATATAACCCAAAAGAAATTCCTCTACTTATAAACGAACTCAACAAAGGTAAAGCCGACATTATATATGGATCAAGAAACATCCACCATGAAAAAAGAAAAGGTATGTATATTCCACGAGTTGGAGTCTGGTTCATAACAAAACAATTCAATATACTTTACGGTTCAAAATTGACCGACCTTTGGACTTGTTATAAACTCTTTCCGAAGAAAGCTGGTCACCTCTTTGTTTCGGGTAGATTTGAATCCGAACTAATATTCTCGACTAGCTTGGTCAAAAATAATTTCAAAATAGCAGAAGTACCAATATCTCATAATCCAAGAACTATTGAGAATGGTAAAAAGATAAAATACCGCGATGGTATCATCGGTATTTGGGTATTATTTATTCAACGATTCAAATGATTTCATGATAATATAATCAGCATATTAAATAAAAATTTTATGGAACACCGAAATAACACTAGAGAACATAGAGACATTTGGCAAAATATTTGGCTACATAAAAACAGACTGTCTTATTTTGTAGATTACGGACGTTTTGTCTACAACGGTTTCTTTCGTAAAATGTTGCGAAAGCATATCAACGGGCAAACGGAATTTCTAGAACTTGGTTGCGGTACTTCTACACTGACGATCTCTTTAGCAAAAGAAATGAAGGGTTTGGTAGGTTTAGATATTTCTCCAGAAGCTTTGAAAATATCGCAAGATTGCGCAAAAAAATATGGAGTTACAAATGCCAAATTCATTGACGGGAATTGTCTTGATGTCCCTTTTCAGGGGACATTTGATATAGTCTGGAGCCAAGGGCTCATGGAACATTTTGATAATCCACTACTCGTAGCAGAGCAACATTGGAAAGCTACAAAACTAGGTGGAACCACCCTCATCAGTGTTCCGTATAAATGGTCATATCTCACACCTTGGTACACTATTACTCGTCCAAAAATATTCCGCTCGCTATGGCCATGGACTGATCAAACATTCTTTTCTAAAAAAGAATTGATAAAGATAGGCAAAAAGATTACCCCATCTGCACGTGTATATCTACTACGACCATTTTTTCTTGGTATCGTAATATTGGAACTAAAGAAACCTATTTCTTAATCTTTTTCAAAATAGAATATTTGTAAAAGGTTTTGTCTAAACTATATTTTACAAACAGGCTCTGATCAAGTCCGCTCAATCTACCTGTAGTAATAACTACTTTATCGGTTATACCTTGACGTATAACATCCAATTCTTCAGTACCAATCTTCATACTTGGCGCTGGTTCTATATATTGATAATAATTACTACCATTCATAAAGATCGCAACTTCAGGAGTATCGTAAAAGAAAACGGATTCTTTTGAGGGTAACTTCTCAAAGTAATTTTGCCAATCAGCAGTCTTATTTGATCCATAAGCTTCAGCAACCCAAGAATTGAAGAGAACTTGATATATACCGAGAAATGTCAGTGGTATAAATACAATAGCCAAACCAAGCGTTACAAATTTCTTTTTCGTATTATCAAACCATGAAGTTGAAAATGTATTTAGTATGTAAGCTAAAGCTGATGGAAAGAAAATCAAAGAAATCACTTGAGCTGGATAAAGGTATCTAAAGATTCCTGATATTCTCAAATAAGCCAAAACACAGAGAACAGAAAAAGTGAAGGCTGTTATTTCCTCTGGAGAAATTTCTGAACGTCTCTTAAACTTAATTATCAAAGATACCAACCAGACAAACAATACCACCATAAGATATAGCGGGCCTACACTGGTAAATAGACTTTTAATACTATTAAAGACTATGCTAATAATACTAGAAACTTGATAGGGGTTGGCGTAGAAAGAAAAAATCTTCAAGAATGAATCTCCTGATTGGAACTGGGTTGTCAGCCAAATAATTATCGGTATCAACGTAGCTATTGAACCTAGATATAGATCAGACATCTTAATCTGCATAATTTTTCTACTGGAAAACAAACCAACAATAAGCGCTGGAATCAATATAAGAAAGAATGGTTTTGTAGCTACAGCCAAACCAACAAATAAACCAGCAAACACGATATATTTATTCCTTGATCCAAATTTTGTTCTAGCTAAATAAACAAACAATAAAGCTAAGACTAAAAACAACAATCCTGGTGTCTCACCTAATACACTTTTACCATTACCATATAAAGGTGGAAATGTAGACAATAAAATTGTAGAAATTATCGCTATATTTCTGCCATATAGTTTCTTTATGAGAAAATAACTAGAAATGATAAGACCTAAAATAAACAAAATCATAAGCAAACGTGCTGTGAAAATATCTATTCCAAAAATATTGAAAAATCCGGCCAAAGAATAAGTCAATGGAAAACCAACACTAAACTCCGAAACATGACGGATAATATCTGGAGAAAACCTAACTCCTACGATTCCATCTTGGACAAGGTTTACAGCATCCTGAATATACAAGCCTTCGTCATACCAGACAGGTGGACTCTCTTTTAAATGGAAAAGAGCAAACATAAAAGCACAGAGCACAGTAGAAATCAGTAAAGCTTTTTTCAAAACCTCTTTGAAATGTGACCATTTGAATGTTTTACGAGCCGCTATTCTCCAAGGGGTCAAAATTCCCTCTTTGATAATCCTTCCAGACATTTTTGATGTACCTACTATACGATCAACAAAAGTAATAGGAATTTCATTCCAACTTCTTCCAGCTTCAAGTAAAGTATTCTTGAATTCTATTTGATAAGAATAACCAGCACTAGCAATAGCAGGAATATTGATACCGTCCAAAGCAGTTCTCCTGAAGGCTACAAAACCAGCAGTAGAATCATTGATACCAAAACCAATAATAATCCTAGCATATAGATTGCCACCCATACTCAAAAAATTCCTATACATGCCCATACCCTTCATTCCACCACCGCCGCTCGTATATCTAGAACCAATACTCAAATCAACTTTTTGAAGCGAATCTAGAAGTTCTCTTATCTTCAAAGGATTATGAGAACCATCAGCATCCATCGTTATTACACTCCTAACATCACCCATTTTTTGGATTTTGATCAAAGTATCTTTATAAGCATCGCCTAGACCAGTCTTTGCTTTACGGACAATCAAACTCACCTTTGGATTGGATTTCATGATTGTAGAGACAATCTTTGCTGTTCCATCAGGTGAACTATCGTCAACTACCCATATTTCCAGCTCAGGATAAAGCCCACTAACTTTTTCAATTATTTTGCCTATGTTGTCTTTCTCGTTATAGGTCGGTATGATGATAATATCTCTATAGGCTTTCATATAAATCTTTAACCGTGTAATTATAATCATTTATGCCGAAACAACAAGCTCTCAAATCCGATAGACACGCTTCGGTTTTAACAAAGATCATTGGTCTATTACCACCCTCTATACCAGCAAAAATCTACCGTACAGCATCACTTGTACCAATTCTAAAAACAATTCTAAATAAGATCATCTTATCCAAGATCCCCCCACAGATAAATATCCAAGAAGGTACTATCATACTGGATCAAACTGATGTGGCAGTGTCAGGAACACTTGCTCTAGGAAGTTTTGAAGATACCGAGATAGAGCTATTCCGAAAATCACTGAAAAATGGTTTTACCGTAGTTGATATCGGTGCAAATATCGGATACTACACCATAATAGCTAGCGGACACATTGGATCAAACGGCAAAATATTCGCCTACGAACCAGAAAATAGAAACTACTCTTTTCTTCAAAAAAATATTGAGGTCAATAGACTTACAAATGTAAAAGCACAAAAAATTGGTTTGTCCGACAAAAAAGGTTCAAATACATTGTATCTAGATCCAAATAATAAAGGTCATCATTCTCTAGTCTATGACAAAGATAAACCAGGATTAACAATAGAATTGGATACTTTAGATAATTCTCTCAAACAATTTGGTTCGCCAAAGATAGATATTATAAAAATAGACATAGAAGGAGCTGAATTCTTGGCACTAGAAGGTATGCGAGAAACAATACAAAAAAGCCCTAACTTGATAATCTTCACTGAAGTCTATCCAAAAGCCATGGCCAGACTAGGTGGCAATGCTCAAAGATATCTTGAAAACCTAGCGGGACTTGGCTTTTCGCTTTCTCTAATAGATGAAAATAAAAAAGATATTCAACCAATAACAAATATAGAAGAATTTATTCAGACTTTCCCCAAAGGTGAATCATTCAAAAATATTTTTGCTGTCAAAAAATAACACGGGTACTACAAAAATTTCATCTTTTTTGAAGCGAAAACTGTCATCTTCAAGAGTAACCATCCATGTTTCCAACGACTTATGTTGGTCGTGCCATAGACACGTTCTCCATAATGAACTGGCATATCAATAATTTTCAAATTTAATTTTGCTGCACCAAACAGGAGATCAAAATCACCAAAAGGATCAAAATCACCGAAGAAAGTTCTGCCTTGTTTGATTTTTTCATAATCACTACGCCACAAGACTTTTGTACCACAAAGTGTATCTTTGAGTGGTTGTCCCAAAATCCAACTAAAAGCCAAACTGAAAAACTTATTTCCAAAGAAATTCAAAACTCGCATTGATTCCTTTTGCATAGGATAGACCAAACGAGACCCATTAATAAAATCCCCTTTATTACTGACGATAGCTTCATAGAATTTGACGACTTCATCAGCTGGAACTGTCATATCAGCATCATATATAGCGAGAATATCACCAGTTGCCATATCAAAACCTTTTCTGACAGCATCACCTTTTCCTTTTCCACTTTGTTTTGCAAACTTGATTTTCTTTGTCTTACCAAAAATCTTTACAACTCTTTGTATTTCAGAATAAGTGTTATCGGTTGAATTACCCTCAATAAAAATTATTTCTGTGAACGAACCTAATTCTGGCAATTCTCTAGCTATTTTTTCTATTGTTCCAGCTTCATTCCTAGCAGGGACAACAATAGATATAGATGGTTTATCACCTGTCTTTAATCCGGACTTTCTTGCAACAATATAATGAAAAAGACCAAGATGAGAAAATGGCCAAATATTCATCAAAAATTTATTACAAACGAATGATAGGATCGGAATATAAACAGGTAAAATCAATTTTGTACCAGATTTTATAACTTCAAAACCAGCCAAATAAGCAAAGTTTTTTAGATCTAACATTGAAAGCCAGTTCTGTTCTATAACGGCTTTTCTCAACCCCAAAGCAGAAGCAAGCCTCAAAATAGGCTCCCAAAGGGCATTATATTGAGTTATAACAACTCTTCCGTCATCTGTAAGCATTTTCTTGGTTCCCCTTAGGAACAACTCTATATCACGAATATTACCCAGAGTGTCAGAAGTGACCACATAATCATACTTAGAAGAATTTGAGAAAAGATTTGCCGTATCAAATTCATTCTGATTTAGATGAAGAACTTTTGCATTTACAGGTACAAGAAAAGAAACGAAGGAATCTAAATAATCGTAATAGTATCTTTTCCAAAAGTCTTTCTTCATAGTGATTATATACTATCAATAATCTTCTTACTGTCCAGACAATCATAAACTCTAGCGGTTATCTTTCCTGATCTAGATTCAAAAATAACATCACATTTAGCCAAGAACTTTCCATAGAAAATACTCTCACTTATATGTGGAATATCTACTACCAAATATTGCCCTTTGAAGTCAGCGAATACTTTACGATGATTACTCTCAAATTGTGGAGCGGCATAAAACCTCATATACCATTTCCCAGTTGGAGACAACTCACGAATACCAATACTGTTGTATGACATTACCTTCTTTATTGAATCAGTTTTGGTTATAAAAGAAACCGCTGTGGCGAGTAATTTTGTAGAATTTCCATTAATCTTTCCGAACATCAGTTCCTCTGCAAGAACAATGTTATAAACCAAACCAATAGCAATAAGAATAATTGCACAAGATTGTCTCCAATCTTTCTTTATAAGACCAACCAAACCCACTACTGCTGAAAAGATAAACGAGACTGCGATAAATAAGAAAGAAACGTAGAAGCCAATTGGACCAGAACCACCATTGAACGGGTTAAGGAAATTCCATTGACCATGCAAAACTCTAGAGAACCACTCTGTCTTTGGATACAAAGGCATTACAGCGTGAGGTAAGAAATTGATAGCAATGAGAATGACTGCGACAACAACCGAAATAATTATTGGTATTTTCAGACTCTTCAAAGAAGGTTTAAAATTCTTGAAAAGACTGGCAAAAATAGCTCCGGATATAACAGCGAGAGGTATCGTCGCAAATATCAAATATTTATCCAACACCCCCCTAGAGAAATCAAAGATGACGAAATAGAATAGAAAACCGACCAAAAGATATATGAAAAATATGCGCGTTTTTCTAAAAATCTCTTTTGATAAAAATAGTAATGGCACAATCAAAAGTGGAGAAAGATAATAAATCGCTTTTACTCCTTGAACAACTATTTGTGTATAATCCCTTCCAATATCAGGAACAAATTGATTGGCATGACCAAGCATAAAATCAATACTAAATGCAGGATAAATAGCTTGGATGACATAAAGAGCAACGACATAAATTATACCGAAACCACCCAGAGATCCAGCCAAGACCACCCATTTCTTCAAAGTTAAACTGCGCCAATTAGTCCAGACATAGTCCAATAAGAAAACTCCAACAACTAAAATGAAACTAAGTTTTATCAAAAATCCAGCAAGACATGACAAAAGAAGTAATATAAACCATTTACGCTTAGAATTATCCGCTGAAAGATTGGACTCATCGTAACAATATACTGCAAGCAAAAACAGCAAAGGCATCACTGGGCCATCAACATCAACCATTAGAGAACCCCAGATGCTATAAAAAACTACCGTAAAAAGAGATGCTGACAATAAAGCTGTTGTATTATCAAATCTTTTCCTCACAACAATATACAGAAGGACAAGCGTCATCGCAGAGAATAGTATTGGAAATAGTCTAAAATTATTTTCACCAAATATCGCATACCCAGCGACAAACCACATTTGCATCAAAGGCGGATGAGCAAAGAAAGCTCCAGCCGATTCAACACTTGAAGCCGAGGATACATTTTTCCATTCATCTTGATAATAAGATATGGAGACACCCGATATCCTTATCACAAAAAAGGTTAGTAATAATATAAGAATAACTCTCAATTCTTTTGAATAAGAAAATAATCTTGATTCTGGAATAATCATGGTTTTATCAAAATAGTCCTTCTAAAAATCAAAAACTGATAAACGAAATAATTTTCAATTGCAATCAAAATGCTTATCAAAATCTGAGCAGATAAATAATGAAGGCCAATATATTCAACACATAAATACAATAAACCAGCATTCAGACAAAGGTTAAAAGATGCCATCGTAAAATATATAATAGCCTGACGGTGCATACCCTCTTTTGACATATCTTGGAATGTCCAAAACTTCTGAAGAGTAAAACTAACAACAAAAGCAATAACGAAAGCCATTATTGCAGATGTTATATACCATATATCAAATACGTCAGTAAAAACATACAACAAAGCAATATTTACAAAAGTAGCTGTACCACCAGAAATCAAAAAGCGGACCAACTTCGTATGCGTTGGATATTTATCATTCAATTCTATATATTTTTTTATTGTCCAATCAACCATAAATATCTTATTTTTTTCTCAAAACCAAAAAATATTCCCGTCTGAAAAGTGGTGTGTAATAACCCAGAAAAGCGGAAATCAAATACATAACTCTGTTGGAATAATAATCACCTAAATAAAATACTCCGACCCATTCAAGGCTGGAAATCGGTTCAAATTCTTCCCTACTATCTTCGCGTAACAATTTTTTAACAGCACTTGGAGGATAAGGTCTGGTGTGACCGAAAGTTCCCCAAAATTTTCTGGTTATAACTTCGGAACTAAGTACCAACATACCGCCCCTTTTCAGAACTCTTGCAGATTCGCATAACATTCCGTGAGCGGTCTTAGGGATAAGATGTTCTATAACATTATGACAATGAGCCATTTCAAACTTCCCATCTTCATACGGGATCTTATCGGCACTAGCAACTTTGACCATAAAACCATCGCTAGCCAGTTTTTGGACCACAACTTCGTTCAGATCTACACCGTGTATCAATTTCTTATCAAATGCCAAAAATTGACCGCCACCACAACCAACATCAATAGTTCTTTTACCTTTGAAATAAAACTCGTAAATAAAATTTCGTCCTTTCATCTTCTCTCTTAAGAGATACCAAAAACTTGGAATGAGTTTACTCATGGGGATTATAATAGGTTAATTAGATAGTTTCTGCAATCTTGGAAGCGAGACTCGTCAAACTCTGTGTTTCAGCAAACTTAACACAATTGGAAATAATCTTCTTTTTACTCTCTTCTTCTAAAGACAAGACTTCGTCCAATTGCTTCACAACTTCTGATACTTCAATACTCTTTATACTCAACCTTCCATCAACCTGTTCTTTCAGATTATCATTGGTAGTCAAAGTCAAACATCCACAAGCCATTGCTTCAAATATAGTCTTATCATAAGCGCCACTAGGAGTCAGGTTAACAAATATTTCATGACTATTATAAATTTCTGGTGTTTTATAGTTCGGTACTCCACTCATAAATTTAAGCATGTTATTAAGACCAAGCTCTTTTGCTTTTGACTTTATCTCTTCAAAATATTGAGTATCTTTTGGTAAAGCATCTCCATATATATCAGCCGTAAAGATTATTCCGCTTTTTTTCAACATACCTAAAGCTTCAACAAAAATATGAACATTCTTTATCTTTGCTATTCTTCCTAGAAATAGAATGGAATTTTTTATCTTAGGTTTAGAATTATCAACCTTGAATTTATTCATATCTATACCTACAGGCATAAGCGTCGTTTTCTTGTATTTTGCTGTATAAGAATATTTTGATGTACAGAAAACTTTATTACAAAAGATTGAAGCTATGTCTGTCATGGTATTTCCATGAGGATGATTGCGCCACATGAAAACCTTCTTTCCCATTATTCTCCACAACCAACCAGCCAAGACGACATATTCTTCGTTCATGTGAACAAAGACAGCATCATAACGATTGGAATATCTCAAAGAAAAATAGAACAATAAAAAAATATACTTGGCCTTACTTTGCCACTTTTCCTTACCAAGTGATAAAACAGCAACATTTCCAGGTAATTCATATTTACCTTTTGATAAACAAATAACAACGACCGCTTTGAAGCGTCTTGAAAATTCTTCTATCCAGCCATGAAAAAAACCCAATACTGGATCCTCTCTATCTACTTTTTGGGTTATTATCAGTAATCTCATAATTCGTCTGCTACCTAATCTTGGAAACAATCACATCTGCAACTTCCTTAGTATTATATCCTACGATCGTCGCATTCATTTCTTTTGCTATTCCTACGTCAGTAGAGACAATCTTACACCCGACAGCATTGGCTTCAACTAGAGTCATACCGTAACCTTCAAATAATGAAGTGACCAAAAACAGATCAGCTGTTTTGTAATATGAAGCTAGAATATTTTTATCTACCCATTTTTCCATAAAAATATTCTTATTTAATCCCAACTTTGAGATTAATGTTTTGAGTTTAGATCCTTCGGAGCCACTACCGACTATGATCAAACCAACTGTTGGATTGATTTTAATAATTTCTGACCAAGACCTAATAGCCAATTCAATATTTTTTTCTTTTTCCAATCGTGAAGCCATCAGGACTATCTTTGTAAATTGTGGATATTTTTTATGCAAATCAACAGTAATCGGTGCATTTTTAATAAATTCCGTATCTACAACTATCGGACGGACTTCTATTAAAGTCTTATCGCAGGCGCAATTATCACCGCAACATTTACAACTATTACCTGTTTCGCACCTACAATCACCGCAACAATCTTTATTGGAAAGAATCACCTCAACATATTTTTTAATTCTCTCTGAAACGACCCTTATTTTATCCGCTTCCAGCAAATATTTTTTTGCCATCATAAGTCGGATCTTATTGGTAATAGTACGAGCAAAATATGGACTACCGATATCCGTATGAATCTGAATCTCCAGTGGAATATTAAACTTCTTTTTAAGAGATACGCCGACCATTGCTGTCAGAGAAGAATCTTGGCAAGTTATTTCACTGATTTTATGTTCAGTAATAATCTGACGACCAAGCTTGATGGCGTCAAATGGGTACAAAAACTTTGAATATGATTCTGTTGAATAGATCCAGCAGTTAGGGGAGATTTTCAAATTCGCATCTGATACCCCCCGGGGGTATCGATTAAAGACGACAATGTGTACTTCGTCCCAATTCTTAGCGTATTCAATCTGGCGCGCACGAACTTCGCTCTTCTCATCAAAGATTAATCTGTCGGTCGAAATCATTAATAATCGTTTTTGATTCACGGTATTATTCAACGAGAAAAGTGTATAACTTATTCAAGGTATTTTCAATAGAAAACATCTTTGACTTAATTTTAGCCTGCATGATAATAGACGATCTAAATTGTTCATCATTAACAATTTTCAAGATTGAATCACTCAAAGCTTTTTTATCATCAGGTGCAACAAGTATTCCCTCCTCACCATTTTCAACAATTTCAGAAATATTTCCTATATCCGTAGAGATAACTGGCGTACCAGCGTGCATTGCCTCAACTATTTGGAATGAGAAACTCTCAAATGACGTATTTAGCACAAACACATCTGAAGCTACCAAATATGAAAAGACTTTCTCACGAGGGACTGCTCCAGTGAGAAAAACCACTTCATCAAGACCTCTTTCAGAGATATATTTCTTCAAAGATTCCTTATCTGGACCAGTACCAACAATATACAGACGATATTGTGAAGAAACCTTTTGCAAATCCCCGACAACATCTATCAGACCGAAAAAGCCTTTCCATGGTACAAGTCTTCCAATAGTTACTAAAACTTTTGTATCACTAGGAATCGCAAGCACTTTTCGTGCATCTTCTTTACTTTGAGTCACCGGCAACATATCAATTCCATTATAAATATGGAAAACTCTTTTTTGCTTTTTATTCCATCCAGCTACCAAATCCCTAAAATAGATACTAGGTGTAAATACTGTATCCGCTCTACCAACGACAAACCTCTGGATCATTCGCAAAAAACTTGTCTTTGCACCATATTTCTTTTTTTGAAAATCATCAATATTATCTTTGATACCATATCTTTGTACAGCTTGTTCCCAAGCATAATCACCAGCTACACGTATAAAGAATTTTTTACGCATGATGAAAGTTGTCAACCATGATGGAAAGCCGACCGAAACTGGATCTTGTGCAAAGATTATATCTACATCACGACCCCTAATCATTGCTTTACAAAAAAAGACTAGATGTCTGATAACTTTTGGTAAATAACGAACTTCTCCAAAGGTCAAAATTTTAACTTGAATTCCCTTCTCCGGTAATTTTTCTCGAAGCAATTGTGAATATGTAGCAGGCCCTCCAATATCAGGTGGGTATATTCCGGTTGCTATTAAAATTTTCATAATTTAAGTCTAGCAGAATTAAGCTTATTTTTCATTTCTTGACGAGAGACTTCAACTGTAGAAACTGATAGAAAAATCTCCTTCATCTTTTCTACGACAGTGTCCCACTGGTAATGTTTCTTCACCATCTCCTTCGCTTGTCTCACAATATATTCTCTTGATTCTCTATCTTTGATTATCTTATCAACTTTCTGAGCAATACTTCTTGGATTATTAACTTCACACAAAAGTCCCGTTTCACCATCTTTCAGAAAATCTACAATACCACCAACTGGTGTTGCTATAACAGGAATGCCTACAGCCATGGCTTCAATAAAAGAGTTACCAAAACCTTCAGATAGAGATGGTCTGATGAAGACGTCACTTATATGTAAATACTTCGGCATTTCAGCATGTGGTACAAATCCCAAAAATTTGACGCGGTACTCTAATTTTAAATCAACAACTTGCTTCTTGAGATTTTTTTCTTCATAACCAGTGCCGAGAATCAAAAATTTTATATTACCTGGAAGATACTCCAGAGCTTGAATTATGTCATTCACGGCATTTTTTATCACCAACCTAGATGTGGTTATTAGAAAAACATCATCCTCTTTTTTACCAAGTTTATTTTTTAATTGACTAGCTTCTTCTACAGAAATATCTTTTGAGAATAATTCATAATCAACAGCGTTTGGTACGACGGTCACTGGACATCTTGCGCCCATATCTTTTGCCCAATTTGCCAAATATTTTGAAATGGTTTGGATATGGTCGGCACGTTCAAAGATCATTTTGAAAAGTGGATAGAAAATCCCAACCCTTCTACGAATATGATCAAATGAATCCCCTTCTTGTAAAGTTAAGATAAATGGTACTTTTGGATTTTTCTTTTTAAAGAAAAGTGCAGAAAATCCAGCATAATTGGCCATGATGGACCAGATGGCATCATATTTATTTTTCTTATGTAATTCTAAAGCTTTGAAATATGCCAGGAATATAAATAAATATTTTGAAAATGGAAATATCTTTGAACCAACTCGATAGATATTAACATTACCAATACGTTCAAAAGCTGGTGAATGCTTGCGCAAAGTTACCATATCAAATTCCACATCTTCCGGAGAAATCCTATCTGTTATCTCTTTTATGGCAACTTCTGCCCCACCAATAAGACGAGGATAATATACGAGAGAAAATATGAGTATGCGCCTTGGCTTCATACCTTCATAATTCCATAAATTTAGTCATCTTTCAAGACCTTCTTTAATAGATCTTCTGGAACTTCTTTTGGCACTTCTTTTGCAGGAATTGATGCTGGTGAAATATTAGTTGGAGGAACAGGTTTGACAATTCCAACATTCACAGGTTTTTGTTGCGGAACAACTGAATCCTTTTTTTCAATATTAGTTTTACCTAGAGCAGCTGACAAAGCATCTTTCAGACTATTAACATTCTTTGGTGTTGGGACCTTGGGATCATTTCTAGGAGCATGCCTTGCCGCTAATGTATGCAAGGAGACTGGCTTTGTATGATCTTCCAAAGGATGATGCGAATTTATTGAAGGCATTGACGGAGAAGGTTTTGATTGTGGAGGTTTTGACACTTGTTGAATTGGAGCACTTACAGATTTAGGGGCACTTGAATTAGTTATGGACTTTGAAGAAGTAACGGCCGGCTCTGGATTTGAGGCTGACACAACAGATTGAGAGACATTTGAATTAACCGCCGAATTAACAACTGGCGACTTTGAAACGTTTGAATTAACTACAGTATTAATAGTTGGCGGTTTAGGAATATTTTCTACAGCTTTAATAGGAACCACTTCTTTATTTACAGGGTTTGAATTTGGCACCACCTTAATCGTAGCCGACTCCTTATTTACAGGACTTGGAATCGTACTGGGTATAGAGGTTTTAACCGTTGGAACAGTCTTAGTAACTGGAGGCTTTGCAACAGGATTATGAAAAGCCATAACTATCTGCTCAACTTCAGCTCTAGGTCTAGCAAATTGTTCACGAGAAGCAGATATGATCTCTTTTACATAAGAAACTTCTGGATGAGCAATAGGTGGTAAAGTCGTGGCAGAAAACGGCTGTGAAGAAAGTCCATCAATCATCAATTTGAGATATATTTGAGCAAAACCTAGATTGACCAAATCTTCAAGAACAAAGATTGGTGCGAATTCTTTTTCCAAAGCTTCAGCATCAGTGGCGCCTACACGAAAAGCAATCATTGTTCCGACGTTACCAAAGACGGCTGGACGAACTATCTCGTCCATCTGTTCTATATACTGATGAGCAATAGTTAGATTGAGTTTATATTTTCTAGCTTCAGAGAGAATATCTGCAAAAGAAGCATTAGCGAAGTTTTGAAATTCGTCAACAAAAAGATAGAAATTTGGCAACATCTTTGCTGTCCTATCTGGAACATCAGCACGTGACATAGCTGCAAGATAAATCTTGGTTACAAGAAGTCCGCCCAAGAGTTTCATATTTTCATCACCGATTCTTCCCTTTGAAAGGTTGATGATGATGATTTTCTTTTTGTCCATTGCTTCACGGAAATCAAAAGAAGAATGTTCCTGACCGATCATATTTCGGATCAAGGGATTGGCAGTGAATTGTCCAACTTTATTTTGAATAGCTGGTACAGCTTCTGCAGCCTGACGTTCGGTATAACTAGCAAACTCTTTATTCCAAAATGTTTTGACCGACGGATCTTGAACATGCGAAACAATCTCTTTACGATATTCTTTATCAGACAACATCCTGTTTACTCCGAGTAAAGTAGAACCAGGTGCTTCAAGTAAGGCCAAAAGAGTATTGGTCAAAATATATTCCATTCTGGCAGACCAAGCATCCTCCCAAATCTTTTTGAAAGTACTCATAAGACCAGAGGCTACCAAGTGTCTCTTTTGAGGATCTACACTTTCAAGAACATTAAATGAAATAGGGTAATCCGTATCAAATGGTGCAATATATATAACATCACGAATACGTTCCTTTGGAACATACTCCAGCAACAAATCTGCAGTCTTTCCGTGTGGATCTATAAAGCACATACCTTCGTGACCCATGATATCCTGCACGGCCATATTCTCTAGCATTGTAGACTTTCCCATACCAGTCTTTCCGATCACATAGACATGACGAGTACGATCCTTGGCTTTGATGCCAAATTTGACCCGTTTATTACGGGCATCAGTTTCTCCGAAATAGGTTATTCTATTCTCGTCCATACTCACCAAATTATATCACAAAAAGATTTTATGAACGGCAACATTATATCGCACAACATTTCTGGTAAAAAAAGACCCGACGTTCCTCATACGTCGGGTTGATTTGGTCACCCAGAACCTCTAGGTAACCCCTGTGCTCATACGTTGCATACTACGGCTGGTAAAAAACCCTCTCGCCACACGACCATCCGTCTCATTATCAACAAACTTTTTCAGAGATTCCTCATTACTGAAACTACCTCCATCACGAAGAAACTTCTGAACCCTTGTACCATGACGACCGTCAATCGAAAACATCACCTTTTTTCCATTGACGCCGACAGGAACTCTGCACGTACATGATAATGACATAACTAATTTTCCTCCACACACCACGATCATCTGCCGTTTCAATTATTTAATTAAAAAATCACCTACTCCAAATAGGTAACCTTAAACAATCGTGCATACTTTCATAGTGCGTCTGATGAAGAATAGTACCACAGTTGTAGAAGAAAGCAATGGTTGTCATTCCTGCCGAAGCTTATCCGCGAAGGCGGGAATGACACAACAATAATTACTTCCCCAACAAAGATTTTTTATTATAAACACTTCCAGCATTCCAGAGCATCCAACTATCCAATCCAGAATCGTAAGTCGCTTGTATCTGAGCACGGACCATAGCTGGAGTATATACAGCACCGAGGTCAAAGGCTTGAAGCCAAGGACGAATCTTTGAAGAAGGAGCCATCACTGCATTTGCCTTCAAAATACCTTGATCCATAGAATTCTTTATAACCTCATAAGGGTGGTCTGCTGGCTTAGTGTAATTCAAATATCCAGAAGAAAAATGAGATGGATAAACCATTGGAGAGACATAATCAAAATACATCAAAGCATCTGAAAGGTTCTGGCCAATGCCGAGGTCATCATCAGAACTAGTCGTGAGCCCAAAGAGGTCTGCTGACAAAGGGATGCTACTGGTCGCAAACTGTTCTCGCAAATACAAGAAAAAGGATTTCATTACTTCTTGTCTAGTCCTACCATCACTCCAAGAATAAACTATATCTTTCATATTACCGTCTGAAGGGTACCTTATATAATCAAAATTGAGCTCATCAAAACCAACAGCGTAAGATTCTTTGCCGATAGTTACCAAATATTCCCAAACTGGTTCTGCTCCAGCATCAAGCCACTTCACCCCCTTGTAATCCTGCCAGATCTTTCCTTCCCCATTTCTAACTGCCAATTCTGGATGAACATTTATCAAATACGAATCTTGAAAAGAAGAAATCCTAGCGATCACATAGACTCCTTTATCATGAAGTTTACCGATGAATTCTTTTATATCTGGTATACGTTTTTCCACTGCACCACTTTTCTTTATCTCTGGATTGTCCATAGGAAAACTGATACGGCCAGAATAATCTTTTACATCAATAACTACAGAATTTATCTCCGTATTATCAACAAGGTCAAAGAGTTCTTTTCTAAACTTTTGATTACCCGCTGCCCAACTAGTCATATATACAGCTTTGACAGCTTTTGGCGTTGATACATGTGTAACTACAAAAGGTGCAGGTAATACATCTGTAACAGAAGCAGTCAAACTATCGGTCTCTAGATTTTCAAGACCAAGAGAATAATCAATCCTATCTTTTGGCAAAAGCCAGAGTATGAGAAGACCCAAAGCAACAATGAGTAAAGCACCTATCATGATGGCAAATACTCTTGTTGCTCCATTATCTTGCCATAGTCTCATTTAGAATTTCAATTATTATTTAATACTATTAACAGAGACGCTTTCCTGATCTGACTTATGATCTACAAAAGGTAAATCGGTTGATACTGTTGATTCTTTTTGTGGAACAGAATTTGTAACTGGCTGAATAACAGATTTGCTGGATTTTACCGAAGGAATCAATTTATAAGAAACTACGATAATGAGAAGACCCAAAACTATACTAATAATATTATCCCAAGACGAAGGAAAACCTAAAAATGGTAAAAAAATAACCGCTACTCCCAATAACATTATGACTTGGCGTTTTGACATGTTGCCATTATAACCTATGAGACGATAACAACAAACTCGCCTCTGACCTTATCGGTATTTTTATCAAAATATTCTTTCACTTCTAGAGCACTACCACTCACTACTTCTTCAAACATTTTTGTAAGTTCACGACAAACTGTAACTTTTTTTGAGGGGACGTGTTCAATCAGAGATTCTAAGGTCTTAATAATCCTATGTGGGGATTCATAAAAAATCATTGTTCTCTCTGAAATTGCAATTTCTTTAAATAAAGTCTCTCTTCCCTTTTTATGTGGCAAAAATCCCAAAAATGTAAAATCCGCGCAAGGGACTCCGGAAATAGAAATAGCTGTAGTCAAAGCTGAGGGTCCGGGTATTGCCTCTATTTTTACAGAACCACCACTTATCTCCGCTACCAATTCTTGTCTAATATATTTTACAAGTTCAATCCCTGGATCAGAAATGCCTGGAGTACCAGCATCAGAGACCAAAGCCAAATTTTTTCCTTCTTTGAGTAAGCCAACTATTTCTTCTTTTCGTGAAAGTTTACTATGAGTATGATACGACTTTGTCGGAACATAGATATCGTGACGATCCAAAAGTCTTTTGGTCATTCTGGTATCTTCACAAAGAATCAAATCCGCCCCACGCAAAACACTCAAAGCTCGAAGTGTAATATCTTCAAGATTACCTATCGGTGTTGCCGTTACTGAAAATATAGCCATACCGATACCTTACCAAAAATGAAGTCAAAACGCGACCTTGCATCTTGGCGTAATAAACTTTAGACTGTGAACCATGATTAACACCGAAAAAACTATCATATATATCACTCGCGATATAGAAAGGGCTCTCGGCATGGCTCCAAGTGAAAAATACATCGTTGTCTCCAATAAGACCGCTTATAGTGAGAAAATAAAGAAGTTATACCCCGATTTTGTTCATCTTATCCAAAGTCCTACTTCTGATCTACTCGGTACCACCGAACTTCTAGCTCATCCAGAAACAGTCAAGCTTATAACTCCTGATTCTTGCTTACTCGTCTTTAAAAACACCCTTCGTGTAGAATCACAGATCGGAGTCAACCATTGGCACACAATCAATCCCAAATCTTATTTAGCAGAAAGAGTTGAAAACAAACTTTCACAAATCCGTTGGCTTGGAGAATTGGGTACAAAATATTTACCATCACATACTGCAAAACAAGCCAAATTTATTTCTTGGAAAAATGATCCTTTCATTATTCAATGGGCACATGGTCATACAGGCGACGGAACTATCCTCATAAAGACTCGCGAGGAACTTTCTGCTCTTCAAGAAAAATTCCCAGAACGTATGGCTCGCCTTTCTTCTTTCATCAAGGGACCATCTTTCACCGTCAATGCTGTTGTAGCAAAAGACAAAATCTTGATGGGAAATATCAGTTATCAAATTACAGGTCTTCAACCTTTTACGGACAATGAATTCAGCACTATCGGTAACGATTGG
Source organism: Candidatus Paceibacterota bacterium (assembly GCA_041666915.1). Lineage (NCBI taxonomy): Bacteria > Bacillati > Minisyncoccota > Minisyncoccota bacterium. The sequence goes on along the minus strand of JBAYFZ010000003.1, from coordinate 18,720 downwards.
GGTTTTGCTCACAATGTGTTATCTGAAAATAGTCGCAGTAGCATAGAAAACATAGTCAAAGATATTGGAACGAAACTTCAAAAAGACGGCTGGCGCGGACTTTTTGGTGTAGATGTTATCATTGATGAAAAGAGCAAACGTGTATATCTCATTGAAGTCAATGCTCGCCAACCTGCTTCTACTACTTTTGAATCAAACTTACAAGAAGAAGCTAGGAAAAAAGGTGCTGTAGGTCTCACAACTTTTGAGGCTCACCTATTGGCTTTGCTTGATTCTCCTATTACAGAAAATATCATCGCTGTTACCGATGGGGCACAAATCATCCAACGTGTCACAAAAAATGTTCAGGGTATATTTGATAATGCTTGCACTTCCCTAGAATCAAAAGATTACCAAGTCGTCGTATATCAAAATACCGTTTTGAATTCTGATCTTCTACGTATCCAAAGTGCTGGAAGTATTACAGAGGATCATGGCTTACTCAATGCAAAAGGTATAGCAATCATGGAAACCATCAAGTCCTGCAAACTAAATCTTCAGGTATAATAGTAGTACAAATGGAAACAAAGACTCTTTCAAAACCAGCGTTGAATGTCATTGACCAATATCTAAATTTTAAATTTGGTTCAGCTATTTCTTCTATCCCTTACTTCAATAACAAAACCACTCGTACCAGAGCGGCTTTGCGTACACATATCGGCAAAGGTAGTCCAAAAGATATCAGAGAAGAACTAGAGACTTTGATAGTAAAAAACCATTTGGATCAAAATACTCTTACAAATGAATCTCTAAAAAAAATACTTGTAGATAATAATCTTGGAATAGAATGTTCTGGTTTTGCTTATCAAGTTTTGAATACGGAATCGGAAGAACGTGGTCGCGGTGCTTTGAACAAACATCTTTCTTTTGTCAATTGCAAAGGTCTTCTTGCAAAGATCCGCTGTTCTTTGCGACCTATAGAAAATTGTGACGTAGCCACTTTTGCTGACGATTCTAATAGTCACACAGTTTCTTTGAATGAAATCACGGCTGGAGATATTATTACAATGACAAGTTCCGAGATGAATAATGAATCGGCTGAAAGAAATCACATATTAGTTGTGCACGAAGTTTTAACGGTCCTCCCCACCAACGGACAGATGACAAACAACATAATCAAAATCTCTTACACTCATTCTGTAGCATATCCAGAAGATGGTATTTACGGTACAGGTGTTAAACAAGGTTATATTGAAATTTCTGACGTGAATAAGCCTATTACAGAAGCCAGATGGGTTGAAGGTAATAAAGAAGGATTATCTAACATCCTTTTCATCAGGGCCAAAAAAAGTAAGACGGAAGTTAGGAGATTGAAATAGCACCCTTTTACATGGTATTGTTAGAGCCATGATAACCATTCTTCAAGGCACAGCCGACTTGGCTTATATCCTTGGTTTTACACTACTGAGCGCCTTTATAGCCTTCCTTTGGTCACCTTTTTTGTCTCACCTACTCTACAAATTCCATGTCATCAAATCTGCCAAAGTTGAACTAAAAACCATAGACTCTCAATCATACAAAGTTTCCACACCAGTCATGGGAGGACTTTTGGTTATTATCACCGTCGCTGTCATCACTTACATTTTCAATTGGTCACGAAGTTTCACTTGGGTTCCTATCGGCGTAATGCTCTTTTCTGGAGCTCTCGGTGCTATTGATGACCTCATGAATATCTTCGGCAAAGAACGTCATTCTAGAAAATTTGGTCATGTACTCACCCTCATTCGTGTTCACAAAGAATGGAATATGCGTCTTTGGTACATCCTCACTTTACCTTGGGTAGCTTTCAAACGTATTTCAGTTTGGTTCGGATCACGCACATCCCGTGGAGTATTCGTCCACGAAAAACTCGTTCTGCAATTCATTGCAGGAAGCTTCACTGCTTGGTGGGTATATTCCAGACTAGGCCCAGCTTGGCATTATGTTTATTTCCCTTTTGGTGGTGGTATAGATGCAGGAATATTCATCATCCCCGTCATCATTTTTATCGTTATGTTCACCGCTAACGCCGTCAATATCGCCGATGGTATGGACGGTCTAGCAGGTGGAATGTTACTCATCACTATGAGTGCTCTTACATTACTTTCTTGGATCAACGGTTTTGGCGAGATTGCTATCTTGAACGCTACGACAGTCGGAGCACTAGTGACCTATACTTATTTCAATATTAAACCTGCCCGATTTATGATGGGCGATGTCGGATCTTTGGGACTTGGTGCTCTTCTCGCCGTCAATGCCATGGCCATCGGAGAAACCAGTGCTCTTATTTTCCTTGGATTTATGTTCTATGTTGAAGCTCTCTCTGTCGTCATCCAAGTCGCTTCCAGATATTTCTTAGGTCGCAAAGTATTTCGTATGGCTCCACTTCATCATCATTTTGAACTCTCTGGCTGGAGTGAGGAAAAGACCGTCATGCGTTTCTGGGTTGTCCACTTCTTCTTTGTAGTTTTTGGATTCTGGTTAGCTCTACACTAGTATGAAATATTTATCTTGGAATGAAACCGTCGTCACAGATTTTTCTCCTGAGAAAATAAGTGAAATGTATGAAAAAGGATATGTTTTCACTCGCATAGAAAAAGGAGCGATGCAACAGACTCGCTCTGTTCGTATAGATCTTTCAAAGTTTGAACTTTCAAGCGAAAACCGCCGTATTCTGAAAAAGGTTCCTGATTTGAAAATAGAATCTATTGATTTGCCTTTGGCTGATTATGATTATTCTATTGGTAAGATGGCCAAATATTTTTATGAAATAAAATTCGGACCAAAGATTATGAGTGCTCAAAAAGTCAAAATGATGCTGTCTGACAAAGAAAGAAGTAATTTTAATAAGCTTTTGAAATTCACAGCTTCTCCGGATGTCACACCCGGTTCGCCGGAGCTTACCAAAGCGAAAGTAACCGGTCCAGAAACCGGTTACACTATAACTTTCGCCGGTCCTAGATTCTTACATTATTCTTACCCTTTTTATGATCTCAAAAATTCTCCAAAAGATATGGGACTAGCGATGATGACAAAGACTATTCAATACGCCAAAGAAATTGGATTAAAATACGTTTATCTTGGTTCACTCCAAAGACCCACTGATGTATATAAACTCCAATTTTCTGGACTTGAGTGGTTTGATGGTCAGACTTGGAGTGATGATATAGAAAAAGTGAAAAATATTCTCGGCACTTTTTAAAAGGAAAATACACTAAATCAAAAACGTCGAAAATTTCGACGTTTTTTATAAGAAAAGCCGATGAGGCATACACATCTTTTTCTCTGACAAATTCACTAATGAAAATGTGACGAAAAATCCGTCACATTTTTATTAGTAGTGAATTTCCAAATTTTGATACCCTCCGATGGTGTCAGACACAAAAAAACCGAGCCATCCCCCCCCTCCCCCCCTAGGGGGTATCAAATGAACAAATACAAATGTACCCCTCCCCCCGAGGGGGGTGGTCACTAATCTTAAAAGAAATGTCGCCACCACCCCTAAAAAAGAAAACACTCTTAAGCCTAAACTTAAAAGTGTTTTGTGTTTTGATTTTAAATTTCTCACCAAATAAAGAACCCCACACACGATCCTCACTAGCTGGAATAAAGAATTCTGCAATAGACTACCCAATATCCCTGAAACAAAGATCAAGACGGTTTCCAATCATTCCCAAGTAAACGATGAACTTCTGCAACTTTTTGACGAACATCGTCAGGATAAGCAATATCCCCACGGGAACCATATGCTTCAATCTTTAGAAACTCCCTCCAAACGATCCTGATCAATTCAGGTTGAGCAGTCCAAAGATCTGGTTCTATCACACCTAATTTTTCAGATACTGAAGCGACATAACCGTGTTGGTAAAACTTTACTCCTGGCAAAAGCTTCTCCAGAGTTAGTCGGCAACGCCCACAGTGATACCCTTTGGCTATAAAAGAAATACTTTTGTATTCTGCAAGACCAAGACTTATGGCCATTTGAACATTCTGTAATGTATTTCTTGAATCTTCTTCCAAAACAAATTTTATACCATTATATTTACCATATTTACCAGAACGCCAAGTTCCACCAGGACAAATACGGGACATAATTTGCTCAGATTCAGATCCCCAATTAGCACCAGTATTTCCACCAGTTATGAAAACAGCCTTAGGTCTGTTTGATTTAACAACCTCTTTGAAATGATCACCGCAAAGACGCTGACACATTTGATTCGCCGTCCCAAAGATCAGTATCACTTCCGATGGTTCATTGTGAGAATCTTGCTTCCCAAAACAAAGATCAGTGGTGATAGGAAAAGCTCTTTCTTCATTCACTTCTTTTTGAGTCTTCTCCTCTACAGGAGGAGATGAATAACTAGAACACTGTCCGACATTCAAAATAGCACTTAAACTATTCATATTTTACCTTTCTATTTAAGATTTCAATCTTTCTATTATATAAGCTATACTAAATAAACCATGAATGCAAACGAACCCATTCGGCAGGCTCAGAGCATACAGAAGCTACCAAAAAAGCTCCACGTTATAGGTATTTGTGGTGTTGCTACTAGTGCTTTGGCTATAGCCTTCCACAAGAGAGGCGTAGTCGTTACAGGCAGTGACAAAGGCTTCTTTCCACCAGTATCTACTGAACTAGAAAAACAAGGTATTTCATACTACGCAGGTTGGCATCCAGAGAAGATGTTTGGCGGTTTATTGAATCTTAATAGTCCAGCCGTACCAGATGAAAAAGCATTACAAGGTGGTGATTACATTGTCATTATCGGTACAGCTTCAGGAAGTGCCAACCCAGAAACTATTTTGGCCAAAGAAAAAGGTATACCGACTTATTCATACCCAGAAGTTATAGGAAAATATTTTGCCAAAGAAAAATCCATAGTTTGCTCTGGTACTTGGGGCAAAACATCTTCCTCTGCATTATTGTCTTTCATCTTAGAACAATCAAAACTTGACCCTACTTACATGTTTGGTGGTATTTCTCTTTCTCATGAATCATCCGCCAAATTAACATCTTCCAATTACAGTATCTTTGAAGGTGATGAATACAAGAGTTCCCCTACCGATCTTCGTGCCAAATTCTTCCATTACAAAGCAACACATTTACTATTATCAGCAGTTTCTTGGGATCATGCAGATCTATATCCTACAGAAAAAGAATATTTTGAAGCTTTCAATAAGCTGATAGTAACGATACCTCATGACGGTATGATTGTTGCCTGTGCCGACCATGAAGGTGCGATGAGAGTAGTCAAATCATTCAAAGGAAAAACCATTCTTTATGGTCGCGAATTGCCTGAAGCAAAAAAGATTGCCGGATATTATGGTTACAAAAATGTCGCCCAAACAAAAGAAGGTTTAATTTTAACCATAACTCACGAAGGGGTTGAATATAAAATCAATTCTCCAATGCTTGGACTTTATCAAAGTGAAAACATTACCGGCTGTTTCGCTATGGCAAATTCTCTCGGTATTCCAGTTGAAAAAATAATAAAAGCTATTTCCCTTTTCAAAGGACTCAAAAGAAGAATGGAGAAACGCCTTGAATCAAAAGTTACTATCATAGACGATATCGCCCATTCCCCAGAAAAAGCTTCTTCTGTACTCAACACTCTTAGATCTATTTACTCCGAAAAGATTGTCGTCGTATTTGAACCAAACATTGGTGGTAGAAGTCGTGAATCAATAGTAAAATATGACAACGCTTTCAATGATGCCGACATTGTAATAATTCCACGCCTAACAAAACTAAAAGTTTCTGAGGATGAAAAAGAGCAACCAATGGAAGGAGATGAACTTGCTTCTACTATCAGAAAAACTCATTCACACGTTGAATATATGGAAGATGACGAGAAATTAGTCACATTTTTAACTTCTGAAACAAAAAAAGGTGACGTTATCGCCTTTCTAGGATCACACGGGTTTAGAGGGATGATTGAGGAGACAACGAAGAGAATCGACAGTGCAAAGTGAAAAATGCAAAGTGCAAAGTTTTAGTGAAAAATTATCAAGTTTCCTTAACTATTCACTAGTAACTACAACTTTGCACTTTGCATTTTTCACTTTGCACTATCGTAGTGATTACTTCCCTTCATCAACAATCTCCGTCTTGATACCATCACTAGCAATCTCCTTGACCAATAAAGTCATACCACAATGATTGCATTCAATAACCATACCAACAGCTAGGTTGGGATAGTTTGAAAGATCAATGGGATTTTTACATTCTGGGCAAACACATAAAGTATTCATAGTTTTAATATTTTGTTGTAACATAAATTCTAATTAGACTACCTTCCAATGGTAACCAAAAAAGTGTAGGATAGCAACATGACACCAACCGAACATTGTCCCGATTTGGCCAAAGTTTTGGGTCTTTCTGACCTATATTTGAAGCGTGAAGACCTACACAAATACGGTTCTCATAAAGGACGCTCCATTCCTACAATGATTGACCACTACTACAAAAATGGTGACCGCCGATTTGTTATTTCTTCGTCTGGTAACGCCGCTCTAGCAGCCGCTCTTTACGTAATTGAATTAAATAATAAAAATAGTGAGACTATAGACCTCAATATTTTTGTTGGTAAAAATATTACTGAATACAAATTAGAAAAGCTCCGCAAAGTCGCCGACGATTCCAACGGTCATGTTCAAGTCCTCATAAAAGAGCGTACTCTTCAAGCTTTATCACAAGCTGTAGAAGAAGGCTGGCGTAGTCTTCGTCAATCAACTGACGATGTAGCTTTGGTGGGTTACAAATCTCTTGCAGAAGAATTATCTAAGATAAAAAAAGCTGGCGCGGTATTCATCGGAACATCCTCTGGTACAACCGCAGAAGCATTGGCTGAATATTTTATAAAAAATAAATTACCTATCCAAGTTCACATAGTCCAAACTTCTTCATGTCATCCTCTTTCAGATGAGTTTGAAAATTATGATGGTGACAATGAAAAATCCATCGCCGATGCCATCGTCAGTCTAACTTCCCAAAGAAAATCCAAGCTAACCCCTCTCATCAAAGAAACTGGTGGCTACGGCTGGACCGCTTCCAATACCGAGATTAGAACCGCAAAAGAATTGGTTCAAAAACACGCCAATCTTGATATTTCTAATAATAGTGCCTTATCTGTAGTCGGTGCGATGCAATCTGTTTATCGTGATTGGAAAATAAAAGGAGCGGTGATTTGTTTGGTTTGTGGAGATTAATTATTATTAGGAGTATAATTTTTCCCCTACATCCCCCTCACCACCCTCACGAACCTCTCGCCCCTCTCCTTCCTAGAACTATCCACGCCTACAGCCTCAAAACCGGGGCTAAACAGCACAATATCACCCTTTCTGGTACTTTCTACAGCCATCCTCACAGCTTCTTCTATAGAAGGCGCTGACTTCACGGATAGATCTGGAACCTTTTCTATAATATTACGTTCGCGTAACGTACCACTTCCAGGTAACAAAACCACCGTGTGAACATATTGCGAAATAACTTCATAAAGAGGTTTGTAATATCCTTCACTTTTTGCACCACCAAATATAAGAACAACATTCCTATCTCGCGACAGAGTCTTTATCGCCATCAAAACTGCCGTAGGAGAAACAGATGCTGAGTCATTATAAAATTCAATATTCTTCACTTTCTTTATCATTTCCAAATGACCCTTTGGAGACTTCCAACGAGTCAAAACATTTCTGGCGGATTCATTATCAACTTTGAATAAACTGGCAGTCTGGAGAGCTAAAGCAGCAATCTCACGATCATGTACGAAGTTCTTTTCATTCAATTGCCAATCTACTGGGATTATAGAAGGCTTAGTACGAAGCATTTTTGCTTTTGGTTGCACTTTCAAGGAATGAGTCATGTCCACAATCTCATCAGAAGCAACAATAAAATTGTTATACGTTTGATACGAAAGTATTTCAAAAGGAGACTTATCATACGAGTCATCAGCTGGTACTGAAGTAAAGACAGCAACCTGTGGGCTTATACGAATCTTGTAAAGTTCTTTCATTATAAATCCAACAATTCTAAAAAGAACAATATCTCCATTTTTTATTTTCTTTAGATTGGCCAAGATGCCATCATTAGACTCTGGATCAATAACAAAGAATCCTTGTCCATCAATAGAAGAACAAGCCATTTCCAATAGAGGTTGCAACATTGACATCAGTGTTGATTTACCATGAGCGCCCATAATACCGACAATAGTTACCGGTGGAGCCAATTTGAAGAAAAGCGTCTCTGGATATTCTATTGATATAGATCTGCCGTCAGAATTTGCCGTATAAACCGCCTCAAGAAAAGTGGCATCACGTGTATATTCGTGTGACAAGATAATCATATCCATATCAAGCAGATCATCCGCAGGAATAGAACCACAAACATAATTTGCCAATCCTATTGTACGCAAGAATACTAGATGATTTTTGAGTCTAGCTTCACTCTTCAAATCGTAGACACTGACCAGAGCCCCCGCTTTTATCAGGAATTTGACATCTTCTACCATTTCACCGTGGGAACCAAGTCCCACGACTGCTATACGTTTGTTCTTGAAATAATCTCTAGCGGACATATCGGTAGTATAGGCTATGACTTCTCTCCTATCAATCTTTTGACTTTTATCATTTCTTGAAGCATTGCTTGAAGCTTTACTGTCTCATCAGAATCAGAAGTTGATTTAACCACAAAATATGACAATTTATTCATAAATATTCCATACAAATCATGAAAATATCCTTCCAAAACTTTCTGATCTTCTTCTGTTTTTTTCTTATCATACTTGGTCGGACATTCTCTGTTCACACCTTTTGTAGCTGGACCATCTAAAACTCTAAGCAATTCAATCGGACGTTTTATACCTTCATACAACAAAGAACTATGGTTCAAAACCCCTTCCAAAGAAGGAGAAGCTATTTGGTAATCTCTCATTTTAATTTGATTCTGTGTCATTCCCGCGAAGGCGGGAATCCATGATTACCACAAAGTAAATGGATTATTGTTCGTAATAATCCTGGATCCCCGCTTTCGCGGGGATGACGCATTAATAATTCGCACTAACACTTACAAAAGAATTTTTTGTGATAATAACATGATCCAAAATAGTAATGCCCAAGATCTTCCCGGCTTGGACAAGGTCAGCAGTAATATCCGTATCTTCTTTACTTGGAACAGCTTCGCCAGATGGATGATTGTGTGCAAGAATGACCGCCGCTGCATTACATTCTATAGCTGGTCGAAAAACTTCGCGTGCATGAATCATATTGGAATTGACTGTACCAATAGAGATGACTTCATCCCTCAAGATCCGATTGTGACTATTCAAATAAATGCCTCTTAGATGCTCTTTTGGCAAATTACGCATATCCTGTAAATAATCGTAAACATCTTTTGCATTTCTAATAGTAACAAAACCGGATTCACTCCTGTCATAAAAGCGTCTACCCAATTCTCCACAAGCCACTATTTGGCAAGCTTTGACTATAGGGATATCCATATCCTTGGAAAGTTTCTCGGCATTACGTTCAGCCAAAATACTCCTTTCGCCATAATCACGAATAAGGCGGTTAGACATCTCTATAACATCTTCTTTGGTTGTACCAGTCATCAAGATGACAGCCAACAACTCTTTCATGCTCAAGGCCTCTGGTCCACTAGCGATGATTTTCTCGCGTGGTTTCTCTTCAGACGGCAGGTCGTGTATCGTAAGTGGATACTCGCGATACGTCCGATCGAGAAATTTAACATTGGGTCTTATGGCATAAGTTTGCATGGAGCAATTATACCATAGGAATAAAACCACAAAAATAAGACCTTCAATTTTGAATGCAGTTCTAGGAGTAAGTGAGGCTTGTGACTAAGCTGTATGATTAATACTGCTTAGTCACAAACGAGCGAAACGACGACGAAATGCGTCAAAATTGAAGGTCTTACAAAGTTTCAACAAGAATAAAGTTGGTCTCACTAGTTCCCCCAAACGGCATTCCCGCAATGATAACTATCTTATCTCCTTTCTTGACCAACTTATTATCCAAGGTAATTTTACGAACGATGTCCATGATCTCATTAGTAGTTTTGAACGTTGGAACCATCATAGGATAACAACCAAAAGAAAGCATCATCTTATTCAAACATTCTTCATTATCTGTCATAGCCAAGATCATTTCTGCTGGACGATAACGAGCGATCATCCTAGGTGTATGACCACCACGAGTCAAAGTGACAATAAGAGAAGCCTCTACATTATGAGAAAGTCTTACAGCTGATTGCGAAACTACATCAGTAACACCATGAGCGGTTTCATATTCAGCGATAGTATCTCTGGTATAAACTTCCTTTTCAACACGCAAAGCAACACGCGTCATAACTTCTACAGCTGCTACCGGATAATCTCCCAAAGTAGTCTCTTCAGAAAGCATGATTGCATCTGTTCCGTCAATAATAGCGTTTGCAATATCAGAAACTTCAGCCCTTGTAGGTACAGAATTCTTTATCATAGACTCCAACATCTGAGTAGCTGTGATAACTGGCTTGCCAATACAATTACATTTATGAATGAGAATCTTCTGAACCAAAGGTACATCCTCGGCTGGTATCTCTATAGCCAGATCGCCACGAGCGACCATTACAGCGTCGGTAGCCTCTATGATAGCGTCTATATCCTCCAAAGCCTCTGGAGTCTCAATTTTGGCGATTATATGGGCCTTTGAACCAGCTTTGTTCAAAATCTCACGTAGTTCAAGGATGTCAGAAGCATGACGGACAAAAGATAGAGCAATAAAGTCCACATTATTCTTCAAACCAAATTCTAGATCTGCACGATCCTTTTCGGTCAAAGATTTTACTGAAAGATTGGCACCTGGGACATTGACTCCTTTGCGACCAGACACGCGTCCACCAACCACAACTTTTGTAACAATGTCATTACCCTTAACTTCCATAACTTCAAACTTCTTTGTGCCGTCTTGAAGCATGATGATCGTTCCCTTCTTAACTTCCTTTGGCAAAGCTGGATAGTTGATATGAACTTTTTCTTTTGTTCCTTCTACTTCATCTGTAGTCAAAGTGAAAGTATCACCAGGAGCCAACATAATAAAATTGTCTTTGAATGTACCAATACGAATCTTTGGACCACAAAGGTCTTGCATTATAGCTACCACAACCCCAGTCTCTTTTGTAATTTTCCTTATCCTATCAACACGAGCTTGATGTTCGGCAAAATCACCATGAGAAAAGTTGAGTCTGGCAACATTCATCCCAGCGTCTATGAGCTTCCTGAGATTTTCTTCACTCTCTGTTGCTGGGCCAATAGTACAAACGATCTTTGTTTTTTTACCTAATTTCATATTTTTTTATTTTTTAATAATCGGATACTTGTCCGGATCTATAGTTCTTGTAAAACACACTCTGCCTGCTTCGTGTTTCCAATTGTCATTACCTTCGTAATAACCAACATCATATTTACTGCTCATAGCCATAGTTGGGTAAGAATTACTTCCGTAAAAATCACCTCGCCCTTTGTTGTCTTGTGTAGACAAAGCAAAGTCTGCACAAAGCTCAAAAGATGGATTGGCACTTACTAACGTTTTTAATATCGCGTATTGATAAGCAGATTCTGTCTTTGGATCAAGAGGAATATTGTAACCACTAATATTATCTTTTAGATCAGACAATGTATTTGGTAGGTTTCCCTTTTGTTGCCAATGACTGATAACTTGCCATTGAATATTACTCAGATCATTTACACGCTGACTATCAAAACGGAGGTTACGCTGTTTGTTTGGTGAACCAACAGCAATGAATCCGCTGACGATTGCCAACAATACCATAACTAGGCCAATCCAAGCAAAGATTTTCTGACTCTTTGATTTAATCACAATACCATCTTGCTGTTGAACTTGAGTCTTGGTAAGTAAGTAATAAACAAAAACTATTCCTGCAATAATGAGAACAATCAAAACTTTGTAGATGAAACGACTAGAAATCTCGCCGTTCAAGTAGACATTGATGAGAGTTATAAGGTCCCCAACGATAGTTGCGCCAGTGAAAAATAATGTTAGATATATTCTCCAATTTCTAATCCAAAGATTTGCCTTTTCTGGTGATTGGCGGATATCTCTAATGATGAAATACTCAATGATGTAGAGAAGTGGTGTGAGAATGACCAACATTGAGATCGGCCAAGCTATATTGTTGGCATAAAAGTAACCAGCCAATTGATCTGGTAAATAATAGTTGATAACGCTAAAAGATAGATTAATAAGAGCGATTACAGCCGCAAAAAGAGCGACCGTCGCCCCCAGATGAAGGAAGAAATCCTTCGGGGTGATTTTTGTATTCATCCCAAAATTTTAACATATTTTAAGGATTGGTCGAGGGTGATTAATACTTCTACCCGTGCAAACCAATTTGAAGTTCATAGAGTCTCCTGTACTCCCCTCCATCTATCTTGATCAATTCATCATGTTTACCAGATTCTAAGATTTTTCCGTCCTTGAAAACTAGTATCTTATCTGCTCTACGAACTGTGCTTAGACGATGCGCAATAATAAAAGTCGTCTTACCTTTCATCAATTCATCAAGTGATTCTGTAATTATTTTTTCTGAGCCAGCATCAAGAGCAGAAGTAGGTTCATCAAGAATCAAAATTCGTGGATTACGTAAGATTGCACGTGCTATTGCCACACGCTGTTTTTGACCAACAGACAATTTGATACCACGTTCACCGACCATCTGATTCCATTTATTTGGAAACTTTTCAATAAAATCATAAGCGTGAGCCTTCTTAGCAGCCACCTCCATATCTTCATCTGATGCTAGAAAATTACCGTACTTTATATTGGTTTTTATTGTATCGTTGAAAAGTACAACTTCTTGAGGGACAACAGCGATTTGAGAACGTAGAGACCGGAGATTCAACGTCTCAATCGCCAAGCCATCTATCAACAATTTTCCACTCATTGGGAAATGGTAGGCTGAAATAAGATCAATAAGCGTACTCTTGCCAACACCAGATTCACCGACCAAAGCGATCACTTCTCCAGCCTTTACGGAGAAAGTGACGTTTGAAAGAACCGGCTTTCCTTCTTCATATTGGAATGAGACATTGTCCAGAGTTAGATCACCATGTACTGCAAATTCTTTAGAATGTTTAGGTGTATAATTTTCCGTCTCCAAAGCCAAGATTTTTTCTGTTTCTTGAATATTGATGATTCCATTCTGAATTGTCTGCCAGTTTCTGGCTATAGTCACGAATGGTCCAAAGATCATGGCGGCATAAGCGTTGAAGGCTAAAAGCTCTCCCAAAGTCATCATACCCATGTGAATGTAAAAAACAGAAAATGCAAAGATAAATATCTGTGTTCCGAGAATTATCATTCTCTGATAAAGGCTCAGGTTTCCCCAAGTCTTGACCTGCTTCATCCATAACGGCAAAATCTCACTAGGCTTTTTCTTTAATTTTTCTTTTTCATATTCTTCCACCGTCGCTTGTTTGATGGCCATAGTGTTACCGATCATATCGTAGGCGTCGCCAAACAATTCATTGACCTTGTTATAATATGCCTTTTGATATCCACCGAGTGGCTTCACGATACGGGCGAAAACAAGTAAATAGACTGCTAGACCTACCACAGGGAACAATGCCATCGTTGGCATCATAATAAAAGAAATGGTCAACGCAACAACAATGCTCAAAATTTGAGGTGCCAGATCAATGATGACCCTGCCAGCGATTGTTTCTAGTGATCCAGCTGCTTGATTTATCTTTCCTCCGATTTCGCCGATCTTATTCTTTTTATGGAAAGCCATCGGCAAGTTCACAAGGAATCCAAAGCCTTTGGTCATGTAATCCAACCAAATATAATTAGATAAGTATTCACTCTTTATCTGAATACGCCAATCAATAATATACGTAATAAGTTGTATAACTGCCCAAAGAATAAGAAGTGCTACATAGAGCGGAAGAACAAAATTAAATATATTAACCGAACTAGGGATTATTATTGAGTCAAAAAATTTACCAGCAACATAAGGAATAATGCCATTACCTATAGCCGATAAAATACCGATAATACTCAATATGACAATATCTTTACGATATTGAGAAATATATCTCATGAGGACCTTGAATCCTGTATAGAGATTATCTTTTGTTATTCGGCTGTTATCCACGGTTTCTTTGTTCATGTCAAACAAATTTAAGTGTGCGCGCACCAGGATTCGAACCTGGGACCCCACCAGTATCAGTGGTGTGCTCTACCAACTGAGCTATGCGCGCGTGATTCAGTAACTCCGTCATATGCGTATATTATCTAGAGTAGGTGTAACGACCTACCAAGACAGCTATACACGCGTAACAAGAAATTTAGCAGAAAATCCTCACAATTACCAGTCTTTGCTGTTGGTATAGAAATTACACATCTTCGTGTGTTAATGTACTACTATGACACAAAAAACATCTTGGGGAGGCGTTGCGGGCTGGTATGACGATATGCTTGAGAATTCTGAGGATTCATATCAGAAGAATGTGATCATGCCCAACCTAGTCAGACTAGTAGAACCAAAGAAAGACATGACCATTCTTGACGTTGCTTGTGGCCAAGGATATTTTTCTAATGCTTTCGCCGAACACGGTGCAAAAGTTATCGGTTGTGACATTTCTGCAGAACTCATTGAACTAGCCAAGAAAAATAATCAAAAAGAAAAGGCTGTTGAATTCCACATATCTCCTGCTGACAGTATTCCCTTCATGACAGACAAGTCTGCAGACAAAATAACCATCGTCCTTGCTATTCAAAATATAGAAAACCTAGCTGGCACACTAGCCGAATGTTCCAGAATCCTCAAATCAGATGGTCGTCTATTTATAATCCTAAATCACCCAACTTTCCGAATTCCTCAAAATTCCAGTTGGCAATGGGATGGGAAAATTGGTAAACAATATAGACGCATTGATTCATATATGTCAGATCAGATGTCAAAAATAGACATGACCCCAGGAGAATTAGACAATTACAAAAAGAAATTCACTGTCACTTTTCACCGACCATTACAATCATATTTCAAAGCTCTGAATAAAGCTGGACTATCTGTAGCTCGTCTAGAAGAATGGATTTCTCATAGGAAAAGTCAAAAAGGTCCTCGTGGTGATGAAGAAGATCGTACAAGAAAAGAGATTCCATTGTTTATGTGTTTGGAATGTGTGAGGAGGTAAAAAGTAACTATCTCGGATATGTTGATGGGGACTTAAAAATACTCAGTACTATATACCGGATGAATTAATAAGTTCAATAAAAGCATCCTCCCTTTCTGGTGTAATCGCTTTAAAAAATTGTGTCATACCATTATCCATATCCGTATCTGATACATAATGATTACGAGCGTATTCCAAATGTCCCTTAGTAAATATAGCCTCTCCTTTCATACCATAATAATTTTTAAGTTGTGACATTCTTTCCACAAGTTCCTCTGGCGACGAGAGATATTCAAAAAACATCTGCTTAATTTCTTCAACTGATTTCCCTTGATCTTCTGGAGGTATAGCTTTCTTAAATATAGTACTCTCCGCTTCACTATAAGGTACGGATTCAAAATCAAATCCTTTGTGAAAATGATGCTTAAGAAATTCTGTTGCAGAATATGGACGAATACGGTGACCTTTTTCATGAGCTTCGATAATGCTCATCTGTTTCGTATTGAAAGTTTTACCAGACCATGGAGCAACCGAACCCAAAGTAATCACTTCCTGTGTAGGTAAATCATGAGCCGCCTGACTGGACCTAATTTCTGTAACCGTTTCTATATCTTTCAATGTATCATCATACTGCTTCTCTAATTCTTCTCTAGTTTGAGCAATAAAAGGTTTTAATTCTTTAACAATAGGTTCTCCCTCATCATTAAAGACAAGGTTACCATCCTTGTCTTCTTCAAGAGACTCAACGGATGTTCCAACACGAGATTGTTCATCCTGAAACAAAAGCTCAATAATCTGATTCCGTATCTTATCGTTCCGCAAACGATCAAAAAGAATCTCAGTATCATTACCTTCAAAATTTGCTTCAGATTCAATTGAAAGAGTATTCGGAAATTTTTCCATGGTCTAAATAACTCTAACAAGATTATCATATACAATACAAGTGGGCACGGGGAGATTCGAACTCCCAACTCTTTCGAGATACGCTTCTGAGACGTACGCGTATACCAATTCCGCCACGTGCCCAAATAAATTAATTACTTAAAAGTTCTATGGATTATGCTAGTCCATTATCATTGTTCGTGCAACAAAAAAGCCGTGATAATACAATCCACGGCTTCTCTAGTGCCAAGCCTCGGATTAGAATCCGTAAATAGGCTTGGTAATGACATCCAGGAGAAATATTACCCCTAATGCCGTTAACAGTACGATTAAGACCTGATTAAGAGGACTTTCCTCATTGAACAGTCTCCAGTACCTTTTAACGGTGCCGAAAACCACATCCTTGAAACTGGTCGAACCAGGTAACGGTTCTTTACCAACCAGCCCCGAATCATCCGATGTTCCAGATAATTCCTGAAACGACGGAGTTCTACTTAGAAGTCCGACTTTCGTCGACCTTCCACTTACTTGGGCCCAACGTGTAGTTCGAGAAATGTGCATGATAACATTCCCTTCTTTGTTGTTTTTCGTCTCCACACAATGTGAAGAACCTACCTAATAGGATACCATACTTCATTACAGAAGTCAATAGTAGGACACATTTCATCAAATTAGGCAAATAGTAGGAAAGTAACAGACGAGTAACAAAAAACCGCCCTTTTACAGACGGTTTTTTGGTATTATTTAGCACTCTTTATTTTGTTCCGTTCGTCCATGAATGATTCAATTGAGATCATCCATGTATGTCGGGTATCTTCCCCGACTAAGCGTCCCTGTTTTAAGATTAGAAGGACGATCATCCATGTATCTAGGACACATATCGACTATAAGTCAATTCAAGCCGAAGCCTGAAAGACGGTTGATTCTTTGAAATATTCCACGAGCAGCTTCCGCTACCCGTGCCTTGTTACGACTTACCCCCTGTCATCGAATTTGCCTTAGGCCCGCGCGAGGCGAGATTTCGGGCACCTCCGACTCCCTTGGGTTGACGGGCGACTATGTTCATTAAACTATGAATTGATGTTCCCACGTAGTGTGCGGATTTCCCGCGCTACGCGAGCTCAGTGCATGCGTTGCTTCAACTTAAACAACTTTCCTAATCCATTTGGAGTGAGATGTTCTTTACTTTCTATCATCTCCATCATTTGGCAAAATAATTCAAAATCATTTCTTTTCGAAACAAGCCGTAAAGGATGCTTCTTGAAGAAAGGTATGATTGTTTTGATCAAATCTTCCCTATTATAGACTTCATATCGGTAACAATGTTGATGGTTTGGTCTATTATCTTTTTGGAAGTAAATACTTCCGCATTTGAAATATGCTTTGAGCTTTTCCAATATTTCCTTGTCTTTTTCGATAAGTTTCAAGTAAAACTTTGGCTCTACCGTGACTCTTCTCTTCAAGGTTCGAGGTAATTTTGGGTCACGAATATATATCGTGAAGCTCCCTTCACCATCTACAAGACCAATAATGTAATCTGGATTAAGAATATACATTGAGTGAATCCTTCGTCGTCATATTATAATAATTTGACGAGTTACTATGACTCAGCTGACTTCTGACGCTGCGTAAGTTTAATTATATTCCTTTTTACAAGAATAACAACATCAGATCTCCACAGGTTACGTAAATTTCTATTCCAAACATCCAATAAAGACTTCAAATTGAATCTTCCCTACCCTCACCGCCCTATACTAGGTAAGTAGGTCGATTCGTCTTTTTGATAACTGGCTGCTCTTCGTCTTCGGATCCTTCGCAAAATACCTCACGGTATTTTACTACCCGTCGACTATAAAAGTGGATTTTAACCACTTAGAAAAGTACGCTGCTGCGCGCTTTTATTGTGAGTACAAGACTTGAGAACGTATTCACCGCAGTATAGCTGACCTGCGATTACTAGCGATTCCGGCTTCATGAGGTCGAGTTGCAGACCTCAATCCGAACTGAGCGCGAGTTTATAAGGGTTTGCTCCACCTTCGATCGGTATTGCGTCCCGTTGTCTCGCGCATTGTAACACGTGTGTAGCCCAGGGTGTCAAAGGGCCATGCTGACTTGGCGTCATCCCCACCTTCCTCCCAGCCCGGAGGGCACAGAAGAGTTAAGAAGTAAGAGTTAAGAGTTAAGATAAACACAAAAAAATTGTATAAATCTTATCTCTTACATCTTAGCTCTTACCTCCCTCTGCCTTCTGGGCTGGGCGGTCTCGCCTGACACTTATAACAGGCAACAGGGGTTGCGTTCGTTACCCCACTGAAGGGAACAGTTCAAACCACGAACTGACGACAGCCATGCAGCACCTGTCCATCCGCCTTGCGGCGACCAACGTTTCTGCTGGTCTTCGAATGGATTTCTAACCCTGGTAAGGTTCTTCGTTTAGCGTCGAATTAAACCACATGTTCCACCGCTTGTGCAAGTCCCCGTCTATTCCTTTGAGTTTCAACCTTGCGGTCGTACTACCCAGGCGGATCTCTTATCGTGTTAACTTAGCCTCGAAGAGGGTCGATACTCCTCAAAGCTAGAGATCATCGTTTAGGGCGTGGACTACTGGGGTATCTAATCCCATTCG